>DATIRG010000597.1:0-17108 GCA_035470005.1 Lutibacter sp.
CTTCAATACCTGCCGGTTTTGTGAAAGCTTCAACTATTGGTAAAAATGAATAGGTCGCCAAAGCCGGCGCTTCATCAGTTTTGGTGTAAATTATTTTAGGTGTTTTGCTCATAATTTTTTGTGATTTAAAAACTATAATTATCAGTAATTCAGAAATTATAGCAGGGTAAATTAATTTCGTTTAACGTTGTGCAAATATAGCGAATATTAAGGGAAAAATTGCCCTCGAAAACGTTATAAATATGGGTGTAATTTTGTATTTAATCTAAAAAAGACAGGTGATTTTTGCATAAATTGCAAAGGCTAAAAAAACAAAAGCCATAATAGTGATTGCTCAGTATTATGGCTGTTTGCTGAAACACTTTTTTTAATAAGTTACCAGTTATATTTAGTCGTTTTCGTCATTCTCCTTAAAGAACAACCTACACTTAAATTTTTACTGCAACTTGTTTTTCTTACGAATCAAGTTCTTATTAAATTAGTAGTTTCTTTTAAAACAGACGCTAAAACTTTGTTGTAATTCCTAAAAACTACTCATTTTAAGATGCTGTTTTAAAAAGTGCTTTTAAAACCATGTTCCATTTATTCATGCTAAATACTTGGGCACATTACTTATTACAGTGTGGTTTTAAAAACTATGTTCAAGAACATATAGAATTTCACATCGAGATTTTTGGTTCAACATTAAAATTTTCATTCTAAGGTTTATGTTAAGCTCTCTGCTAATTCTTTTGTAAAATAAGCACCTAAATTTTAATTTTCCAAATTTATAATCGTTTTGTTTTCAACAAGATATGAACCCAACTTATTAACAAATGTTAATAACCAAAAAACCCGTTTTGAAATTTCAAAACGGGTTTTATATTTTTTAAGGAAAGCGGATTAACGTCTTTTCTCTTTAATTCTTGCTTTTTTACCTGTTAAGCCTCTAAAGTAGAAAATACGTGCTCTACGTACGCTACCTTGTTTGTTAACTTCAATTTTTTCAATTGCTGGTAAGTTTAGCGGAAAAATACGTTCAACACCAACTGTTCCTGACATTTTTCTGATGGTAAATGTTTCAGAAGCGCCTGCGCCTCTTCGTTGAATTACAGTACCTCTAAAATGCTGGGTACGTTTTTTTTCACCTTCTCTAATTTCGTAGTACACAGTAACAGTGTCTCCTGCCTGAAATTCTGGCAATTCATTTGCAGTTACAAATTTGTCTTGTACAAATTTTACTAAATCTTCCATTGTTAATTTTTTAATGGGTTTTTCAATGACCAACATTCACGATTTTCGTCAGAGGTTAATTTTGAGTGTGCAAATTTAATAAAAAAGATTAGTCTTCCAACAAATCTGGTCTTATTTTTTTTGTTCTTTCCATTGCTTGTTCGTTACGCCATTCGTCTATCTTTGGAAAATTGCCCGACAACAGTATTTTTGGCACTTCAAGCCCTTTATATTCCGATGGTCGTGTGTAAACTGGCGGCGAAAGCAAATTGTCCTGAAAAGAATCGGTCAAGGCAGATGATTCATCGCCCAAAACGCCCGGAATCAGCCTAATAATTGTGTCGCATAAAACGGCCGCGCCCAATTCCCCGCCGCTCAAAACATAATCTCCAATAGAAATTTCTTTGGTAATCAACAATTCGCGAACGCGCTGGTCAACACCTTTATAATGTCCGCACAAAATCAAAATATTTTCAGCCAAAGAAAGCGTATTCGCCATTTGCTGGTTTAAAGTCGGTGCATCCGGCGTCAGGTAAATAATTTCATCATAATCGCGTTCCGCTTTCAATTCCGATATGCATTTGTCAATCGGTTCAATCATCAAAACCATTCCCGCGCCGCCGCCAAACTGGTAATCGTCAATTTTCCCATAGTCATTTAAGGCGTATTTCCTCAAATCATGAAAATGAACTTCAACCAAATTTTTGTCGATGGCTCGCTTAATAATCGAATATTCAAACGGACTTTTAATCAGTTCAGGTGAAACGGTAATGATATCTATTCGCATTTGACAAAGATAAATAATATTTTGGCGTTCCCGCTGAAAAAGCGGTCGTGCTTTCCGTTTCAATCTTTTTTTCGGAGAAAAACCTCAAAAAAGGATTTTCACTGCAATCACTAACGCAACATCAATTCAAAATCCAAAACTGCTCGCAATTCATCATTCTGTCAACGCCATAAATGTCTTTTTTTAGTTCAATATTTTTAAAACCTTTTGATTTTAGCAATTCAACAGTTTCCGGCCCTAAATATTGATTGATTTCAAAATACAAAACGCCATTTTCCGTCAGATGCTTTTTGGCCAGTTCGGCAATTTTATCGTAAAACAAGAGCGGATTTTCATTTTTCACAAACAAGGCAATATGTGGTTCGTTGGACAAAACGTTTTGTTGCATTTGCGATTTTTCCAATTCACGAACATAAGGTGGATTGCTGACAATAATGTCGAAATCATTTTCTAATGTTTCCAGATTTAAAATGTCGGTCCCTATAAAATCGACTTTCACTAGGTTCATTGCTGCGTTGTTTTTGGCAACATTTAAGGCTTCCGATGAAATGTCAATGGCAGAAACTGCTGCATTTTTCAGGTTTTTAGCCAATGAAATGGCAATGCAGCCGCTTCCAGTTCCTACATCCAAAATTTTAAGTGAATTGCTGTTTTTGTGGTTTTTGAGAATCCATTCCACCAATTCTTCAGTTTCCGGCCTGGGAATCAATACGTTTTTATCCACTTTAAACATAAGCCCATAAAAGGCAGTTTCTCCAACAATATATTGAATGGGGATTTGATTTTTTAATTTCAACAAAGCGTTTTGCAGAAATTCAAAATCGTCGTTGTCCAATTCAAAATTGTGTTCCAACGCCAATTGAATCCGAGATAAGTGCAGCTTGAATTCAACCAAAATAGTGAAAAAAGACTGAATTTCAGTTTCGGGATATAAATAGGCGAGTTCTGAAAAGAAATGACGCTTAAATTCCTGGATCAGCATTACAATTCTTTTAACATCCACAAATTGCAGGAATAATGTCCAGTATCGCCCATCGGCGCATCCAAATCTTTAAATCCAGCTTTCCGGTATAATTTTCTGGCATCTTCCATATACGGCAAGGTTTCTAAATAACATTGTTCAAATCCAAATTCCTTGGCTTTTTGCAGACAGGTTTCCATCATTTTGCTTCCCAAACCAATGCCTCTTGCTTCAGGCAAAAAATACATTTTTTGCAGCTCACAAACATTTCCTTCATAATTGTCCAGCTGTTTTATGCCGGCACCGCCAAAAATTTCGCCTTCTTTTTCAATCACATAATAAATGGCTTTTTCGGTGTCATAAGCTTCATACAACGTATCCAAAATTTTATCGGCATACGCAGTTCCAACTTTTGGAACGCCAAATTCAATCAAAATTTTACGGATTACCTTGGCTATTTTCGGATTGTCTTTCAGTTGAATTTCTCTGATTTTAAAGTTGTTATGAGTCATTTTAATGTGTTATTTTTGTGGGGTGAATATACACGAAAAATATATAAATCGTTGCATCGAACTGGCGAAAAATGGCTTAGGTGCTACCTATCCCAATCCGTTGGTTGGTAGCGTCATTGTTCTAAACGATAAAATAATAGGTGAGGGCTGGCACCAAAAAGCGGGCGAACCGCATGCGGAAGTCAATGCCATCAATTCCGTCAAAGATAAATCGCTGTTAAAACAGGCAATAATTTATGTGAATCTCGAGCCGTGTTCTCATTACGGAAAAACACCGCCCTGCGCCAATTTAATTGTGGAAAACGGCATCAAAAAAGTGGTGATTGGCAGCGTCGATTCCAACAGTAAAGTGAGCGGAAAAGGGATTTTGCATTTACAAAACAATGGATGTAACGTTATTGTAGGGGTTTTGGAGCAGGAATGTTTAAATTTGAACAAGCGTTTTTTTACGTATCATAACAAAAAAAGACCCTTCATTATGTTGAAATGGGCCGAAACACAAGACGGATTTATAGATAAATTACGCGATGAAAATTCGGAAAATTCCCCAAACTGGATCTCAAACGTTTATTCGCAGCAACTGGTTCATAAAATGCGTGCCGAAGAACAGGCAATTTTGGTGGGAACCAAAACGGCTTTAAATGACAATCCGAAATTAAACGCAAGAAATTGGTCCGGATTGAATCCGGTTCGGATTGTGTTGGATCGATCCTTAAAAATTCCTTTTCATTATAATGTATATGACAAAAGTGTAAAAACGATTGTTATCACTGAAAAAGCATCCGTTAAAAGTTTAAACGAAAACACCCATTTTGAACAGATTGATTTCAGTAAAAACCTAGCCGAACAAATTTGTGCCGTTTTGTATGCGCATGAAATTCAATCAGTACTTGTTGAAGGCGGTGCGCAAACTCTGCAAACTTTTATAGCTGAAAATTTATGGGATGAAGCCTTCGTTTTTGTCGGAAACAAAAAATTCGAAAACGGACTCAAAGCACCTGAACTAAAAAAAGCGCCCAAAGAAATTCAGAAAATTTCAGATGACGCTTTAAAAATTTATGTGAATTATTAATTATTCTGGCTTTTCAAACATTTCAATTTTGGTTTCTCCGCTCGATTTTTTAAATCCCCTGAACATTCCTGTTGAGTTAAAATCCCAGTGAACATCGCCGTTTTTATCCAATAAAATGATGCCGCCTTCGCCGCCAAGTGGCCCAATCTGATTAAAGAGCACTTCATGCAAAGCTTCTTTCGGCGTTAACTTTTTGTATTTTATCAAACTCGAAACCTCATGGCCAGCCACGGTTCTCATAAAATATTCACCGGTTCCCGTACAAGAAATGCCGCAAGTTAAATTGTTGGCATACGTTCCTGCGCCAATAATTGGAACATCGCCAATTCTGCCATATTTTTTATTGGTCATGCCGCCGGTGGAAGTTCCCGCAGCAATATTTCCATTTTTATCAATCGCAACAGCGCCAACCGTTCCAAATTTATGGTCGTCAATCAATTCATTTTTAATCAAATACGCGGTATGGTCCAATTGTGTTTTTTCCTGTCCTTGAATTTCGCGCAGCTGATTTAATCTTTTTTCGGTAAAAAAGTACGCGCTGTCCACCATTTCAATGCCGAATTTTTTGGCCATAATTTCTGCTCCTTTTCCTGAAAGCATCACATGTTCTGAACTGTCCATCACCATGCGCGCAGCCAAAATCGGATTTTTTATATGGTTAACACCTGCAACAGCGCCTGCTTTTAAAGTTTTCCCGTCCATAATCGCTGCGTCCATTTCCTGATTACCGTCACTGTTATACACCGAACCTTTTCCTGCATTAAATAAAGGAGAATCTTCCATCACATTAATGGCCGCCTGAACGGCATCCAATGAAATTCCGCCTTTTTCCAAAACAGCATAGCCGGCATCAAGGGCTTCCTGCAGTTTTTCAGCATAAGCATCTTGCTGTTCCTGGGTAAAATATTCTCTTTTAATGCCGCCGGCACCTCCGTGGATAACGATGGCGAATGAATTTGGTTCTCGCATTGTTTCAGTTTCCTTTTTAGCAGTATCAACATCACAAGACATTAATACGATTGTTATAAGCAATAGGGATAAAGTTTTTTTCATGGATTTTAATTTGATTTTCAAATATATTAAAATTAAAATGGAAATTTAGGAATTTGCTTTTGATATATTTGTGATTTAAAACACCAACGATATTTCTGATAGCGACACATATAAAACCATCGAAGTAGCTCAAGGCGATGCGCTTTTTAAAGAAAGGGGCAGCAAGTTTATTGGGTACGTTTTTCCTATAGAAAAGGAGGATGAAGTTAAAATTCACCTTGATGAATTAAAGAAAAAGCACCATGCCGCACGTCATTGGTGTTATGCCTGGCAATTGGGTGTTGACGAGAAAAGCTATCGGGTGAATGATGATGGTGAACCAAACAATTCGGCAGGAAATCCCATTTACGGACAAATTTTATCTAAAGACCTCACCAATGTGTTGGTTGTGGTGGTTCGATATTTTGGAGGCACCAAATTAGGCGTTGGCGGACTTATAAATGCTTATAAAACGACGGCGAAATTAATTTTGGATGAAGCGAAAATTGTTAATAAGACTGTGAATGTTTCTTTTCAACTGACTTTTGAGTATCAGGATATGGATAAAGTGATGCGGATTATCAAAGAAAATGATCTCGAAATTTTAGACCAAAAAATGAATTTAAATTGTTTGTATTTAATAACAGTCCGAAAAAATAATGCGGCTAAAATTCTTCAATTATTCAATGATCTGCGCTGCCTTAAAATTCAGGAAATCAAGCATTAATATC
The DNA here is from genome assembly GCA_035470005.1 of Lutibacter sp. Taxonomy (GTDB): domain Bacteria; phylum Bacteroidota; class Bacteroidia; order Flavobacteriales; family Flavobacteriaceae; genus Lutibacter. The sequence continues at coordinate 6,308 of DATIRG010000597.1, forward strand.
ACGCAACTTTTTTAGCACATATTCGGGTGCCCGGGTTGGTTTATTGGTTTTCATATTTACGAAAACCAAAGTGGTATTTGCAGTTGTCAACAGTTCATTTTCTTCATTGAATACTTCATAGGAAAACTCAATTTTTGCGGAAGGAAGTTTGGTTAATATCGTTTTTAAAGTGAGTAAATCATCATATTTTGCTGGTTTTAGGTAGTTTATATTTAAATTCATCACTGGCAGCATAATGCCATCTTCTTCCATTTTTTTATAGGTTATTCCTAATTTTCGAAGCCATTCCGTGCGTCCCATTTCAAAGTATTGGGCATAGTTTCCATAGTAAACAAAACCCATCTGATCTGTTTCTCCATAGCGCACTCTAAATTGAATTTTGTCTGATTTCATTTTATTTATTTTATGATCATCATTGTACGAAAAAAAAAAATAAGAATCAATAGTGATTTTATTTTTTTATGCTAAAATTTATTCACATTTTTGTAAAGCCAAAAGTAGCTTAAAGATTGCTTTAAGTTAATCAACTATATTTTAACTTTAAAATTGTTTCCGATAAAAAATGAGTAAAACTGCATCATCAGTTTGGGAGGAATGTTTGTCTTTTATTAAGGACAACATTAAGCCACAAGCTTTCAAAACTTGGTTTGAGCCAATCAAACCGGTCAAATTATCTGGTGAAGCACTTACTATTCAGGTACCTAGCAAATTTTTTTATGAGTGGTTGGAAGAGCACTATATTAAATTATTAAGGGTCGCATTGGTAAAACAATTGGGAGAAGATGCCAAGCTGATTTATGATGTTCGCATGGAGAACAATTACAGCAGCAATAATCAGCATACTGTAAAAATTCCAAGTTCTAACAGAAATCCGATGGTTCCGCAAGGAATTTCTTTTCCAACAGATGTTAACAAGCGTGAATTAAAAAATCCATTTATTATCCCGGGCATTCAAAAAGTTAAAATTGAATCGCAGTTAAATCCAAATTATAGTTTCGAAAATTTTATTGAAGGCGATTCAAACAGGTTGGCGCGTTCAGCAAGTATGGCTGTTTCCAATAAACCAGGTGGAACATCTTTCAATCCATTGTTGATTTACGGAGGTGTGGGCTTGGGCAAAACGCATTTGGCGCACGCCATTGGTGTGGAAATTAAAGACAAATATCCTGATAAAATTGTGCTGTACATTTCTTCAGAGAAATTTACCCAGCAATATATAGATTCCGTTAAAGGAAATTCCAGAAATGATTTTATTCATTTCTATCAAATGATTGATGTTTTATTGATTGATGACGTTCAGTTTTTATCGGGTAAAACTGGTACACAAGATGTGTTTTTCCATATTTTTAACCATTTGCACCAAAACGGAAAACAGGTAATTTTGACTTCTGATAAAGCGCCGGTTGATATGCAGGATATTGAACAACGCTTACTTTCCCGTTTTAAATGGGGATTGTCAGCAGAGCTTCAAGCGCCTGATTATGAGACCCGTGTTTCAATTTTGCAAAACAAATTGTACAGAGATGGTGTAGAAATGCCGTTTGAAATTGTTGAATATATCGCCAAAAACATAAAGTCAAATGTTAGGGAATTAGAGGGCGTTTTAATTTCTCTAATTGCACAGGCATCATTTAACAGAAAGGAATTTACCTTGGCTTTAACAAAACAAATTGTAGATAAATTTGTTAAAAATACCAAACGTGAAGTTTCTATTGAATACATTCAAAAAATTGTTTCTAACTATTTTGAATTGGATGTGGCAACGTTACAATCAAAAACACGCAAGCGACACATCGTTCAAGCGCGTCAATTGGCTATGTATTTTGCCAAAAGAATGACTAAAGCTTCATTGGCCAGCATTGGGTCCCAAATTGGGAAAAGAGATCACGCCACGGTACTTCACGCATGTAAAACTGTTGATAACTTAACAGAAACCGACAAGCAATTCAGAAAGTATGTGGATGATATTACCAAGAAACTCACTTTTTAATACGCTGAAATGACTAAAATATTGATGGTCTGTCTCGGCAATATTTGCCGTTCGCCATTGGCAGAAGGAATTTTAAAATCCAAACTTTTTAGGGCTGACGTAATTATTGATTCCGCCGGTACCGGCGCCTATCATATTGCTGAAAAACCGGACAATCGTTCTATTGCCATTGCAAAAATTAACGGAATTGACATTACAGATCAGCGAGCCAGAAAATTCTCGGTGGAAGATTTTGATGAATTTGACATCATTTATGTGATGGATCAGGAAAATTATCGAGATGTTGTCTCATTAGCCAGAAACAGTTACGACGTTACTAAGGTAAAAATGATTTTGAATGAAGTGTTTCCCAATGAAAATTTAGATGTTCCGGATCCTTATACAGGTGGAGATTACGGATTTAAAAATGTATTTAAAATGCTGGATGAAGCCTGCGACATCATTGCAAAAAAAATAAATCCGGATGGACAATAAAAAGGGTTTTTTATATTTAATCCCAACAACTTTAGGTGACAATGAGCCAATGGAAGTTCTTCCGGTATTGGTTAAAGAGATGATTGAGCAACTGGATTATTTTATTGTCGAAAACGAAAAAACAGCCCGAAAATTTATCAAGAGAATCGCTCCGGGAAAATCACAACCGTCATTGACGCTTTTTAGTTTGGATAAATATGCAAATCAACTTGAAGTAAATACTTACCTGGATATCTGTGAGAAAGGCGTCTCCGTAGGATTGCTTTCGGAAGCCGGTGTACCTGCCATCGCCGATCCTGGCGCAGAAATTGTTAAATTGGCGCATCAAAAAAATATTAGGGTTATTCCATTGGTTGGACCATCTTCTATAATTTTGGCAATGATGGCCTCAGGATTTAATGGTCAAAACTTCGCGTTTAACGGTTATTTACCCATTGAAGCTTCAGAAAGAAAAGAAGCCATTAAAAATTTAGAAAAATTATCGAAAGATAAAAATCAGTCACAAATTTTTATTGAAACACCTTATAGAAATGAAAAATTATTTGTCGATTTAAAAAACACATTAAATTCAGCCACAAAACTTTGTGTGGCCTGTGATATAACCTTGTCAACGGAATACATAAAAACGCTGCAAATTAAAGACTGGAAAAATGAACATCCTGATTTGCAGAAAAGACCTACCATATTTATTATTCATAAAGATTAAAAAAAAGGCCTGAATTTTGAATTCAGGCCTTTTTTTTAATCTTTAAAATGTATTGTATTACAATACGGTAGGATTTTCATCTGCCTCAACTATTGAGGTATCATAACCTCCAAATTTTTTAAGGTAGTGCTGCATTGAAGAGCCGAAAGCATCTGTAAATCGATGTTTGCCGTTGGTCTTCAAATATTGCATAATGTTCCCTGTTCCTGCCAAATGAGCAGCTGCTAGGATGCCTGACTCAGTAATTTCGATACCGTTGATTTTTTTTCCTACCTTTTTTTCAATTTCTTTTCTAAGTACCCACTTATTCAAGGAACATAATGCCATAAATGCATCTTCCTGTAATTCCGGATTTTGTAAGAAATGATCCTTATCATGAATGTTAAATCTTTTCAAGGTTGATTCTCCAAATTGATATTTACCCAAATATCCAAATGAGCTTATAATGTCATATCGTCCGCCGGATTCTCTAAAAGCCACGGCTTCTTTAAATCCATTGAATGATTTGCCAACAAAAGGAATAACGCTTTTTTTGATTGGGGAAACCTCTTTTTCGGTCGGAACAAAAGCGATTTCTTTGGTTTCTTTAGTGGTAATAATTGTACTGCTAACGTCTTTTTTATCTTTTGTAAAACTCGATATAAAAATTCCTACGGTCAGTAAAATTGTAAAAAATATTGTTTTTTTCATAATTTAATGGTGTTTGGCCTATTAAATTTCTGAGGCAAATGTACAACATATTTCTTAAACAGCAGAAAAATCGTAAAAACGGCTTGTCTTTTAGTAAAAATTTAACAAAAAATGACATTCGTTGAATTAAAAACAATAAAATTAAAATTCTAGAAAACGCAGTGTTTATAGGGTTAAAAAGGCCATTTCAACAAATAATCTTAAGCTATCTGTTTACACCTTGTTTGTTTAACCATTGCTGATACTTAGCTGCATTTTTATTATGTTGATCTAGCGTTTTTGCAAACTCATGGGTTCCAAAAGTCGTAACGCTAGCACACATATAATAATAGTCGTGATTGGCCGGATTAAGAACCGCTTCTATGGATGAAATATCCGGCATTGAAATTGGGCCCGGAGGCAACCCAGTGTTTTTATAAGTATTGTAAGGTGAGTCAATTTGTAAATCTTTCGAAAATACTCGTTTAATGACTATATCATTTCCCAATTTTGCTTTTATGGCAAAAATTATTGTTGGGTCGGCTTGCAAGGGCCATCCGCTTGCCAATCTGTTTAAGTACAATTTGGCCACAATGGGTCTTTCACTTACGGTTGCCGTTTCTTTTTGAACAATTGCCGCAAGGGTAATGACTTCATTTTTGGTTAAATTTAATTTTTTTGCTTTTTCAAGTCTTGTTTCATCCCAAAATTTGTTATGTTCATCAAGCATTTTAGCCATAAAATCCTCGGCTGTTGTATTCCAGTAAAATTCGTAAGAGTTCGGTATGTACATTCCAATGGCTGTGGCAGGCGTAAATCCGGCATCAGTAATAAAAACAGTGTTGTTAAAAGCTTTTAGCAATGAAATTGAATCAGCTTCAATTTGTTGGGAAATTCTTCCGGCAAGTTTCTCAAAAGTGTCTTGGTTATTGAAAGATAGGTTTACCATCGTTTGATTGCCGCTTCTGAGCATTTTTACCAATTCAAAATTACTCATTCCTTTTGAAATTTTATATTTCCCTGGTTTAACGGCTTCGGGATAATTTAATTTTTCGGCAACCAAAACAAAAGGTTTTACGCGTTTTAAAAACGGACGAACTAAATTTTCAACTTCATCAAAATTACTGCCTGTTGGAATGTATAAATAGCCTTCTTCAACAGTGTTGCCCTTAAATATTTTACTGTAAAGGCTTATGCCCAAAACGCTGCCAAGCACCAGCAATAAAACAAGAATGAGCAGAATAAGTTTTTTAGAATTCATTAGGGATTTTAATTAATTGGTATAAAATTTCATCTTTAAAGGAATTATCAGCAAAAATCCAGTCTTTTTTAATTCCGACTTTTTCAAAATTAAATTTCTCAAAAAGTTCGATGCTTTTTTTATTGTCGGCTGTAATATTTGCAAAAATTTGGTGCACGTTTAAATACATAAATGCATAATCAATAATCATTTCCATGGCTTCAGAAGCATAACCTTTGCCCTGAAATTGAGGAAGGATTAAAATTCCGACGCCAACCCTGTTGTGTTGCGGATTAAAATCGAACAAATCAATCATTCCAACGGGAATATTTTGCGTATTGCAAATTACAAATCGGTACTGTTTTGCTTCGTAAATATCCTGATGCGCATTTTCAATATATTTTTGGAGGATATATTTTGAATAAGGAATTTGCGTGCCGCTAATTTCCCAAAAAGATTCATCATTTTCCGAAGAAAACAAAAAATCAAGATCTTCTGGTTCTAAAGCGCGCAGGTTGCTATTTTTGCTGTGTAAGGTTGCCATTAAACAGTGATATTTCCTTCAAAAACAAATTGGGCGGGACCTTTTAAAAATACATTTTTATAACAATCGTTCTCTTTTTTAAAAGAAACTTCCAAATTACCGCCTAAAACTTCAATAAAAATTCTTTCATCAATAGTTCTGTTCGTTTTATTGGCAGCAATGGCAACCGCCGTAACGCCAGTTCCGCAAGCCAATGTTTCGTCTTCCACGCCACGCTCGTAAGTTCTCACTTTAAATGAATCGCCCGAAATTTGTTCCACAAAATTAACGTTGGTTCCTTCTTCAAAATAGGGTGCGCCATACCTTATTTTTGCGCCCAATTCAGCAACGTTCAGCGGTGCAACATCATTGCAAAATTTTACATGGTGCGGTGAGCCTGTATTTAAAAAGGTGTGTGTGTCGTAAATTTCAATATTTTCAATATCGGCCATTTGCAGATTTATCAAATCATTTTCAATCTTGGCATAATGCAATCCGTCTGTGGCTTCAAAAGTGGTTTCGTTGCCAATAATCTCGAGTTTTTTGGCAAATGCCACAATACATCTTCCGCCATTGCCGCACATACTTCCTTCTTTTCCATCGGCGTTAAAATAAATCATGGTAAAATCTTGTTTATCAGAAGATTCCAGTAAAATCAATCCGTCAGCACCAATACCAAACCTTCTGTCACATAATTTATGAATGAGACTGACATCGTTTTTTGGGAAAAACAGCGTTCTGTTATCGACCATAATAAAGTCATTCCCCGCGCCCTGATATTTGTAAAAATGAATTTCCATGGTTGCAAATGTACTAAATTCAGAATGGTTTTATCCATAAAATTTTTCTGAAAAATTATGATGTTAAAATCCGTTAAAACTCCGTTAACAAACAGTTAAAGGGGTTTTTTAAAAATAATAAATTGTTAATTTTGTGAAATAAACTTAAATAAATTGGATGATGAAAAAAATAGCAAGCATGATCTTGATTTCAGCTTTGGGCGGTGCCATTACATTGGGTACTTATGTCTTATTTTTTGACAAGCCACAGATTCAAATTGAAAAGAAGGTTGATGCTGGGTTAAATACCATACCCGCAAATTATAGCAACGCGATGTATACATCCGCAGAAAATACTGATTTTACAGTTGCTGCAGAAAAAACGCTTAATGCTGTGGTTCACGTAAAAAATACGATGTACAAAACCGTTAAAGATCCTTTTGCCGAGTATTTTTATGGAGAAGGTTATGGAACTAGGCAATATTCACAGATAGGAACGGGAAGCGGTGTTATTATTGCCGCAGATGGTTATATTGTCACGAACAATCATGTCATAAAAAACGCTACAGATATTGAGGTTACTATGGATAATAAACGGACTTATAAAGCCAAGTTAATTGGTGCCGATCCTTCCAATGATATTGCACTGCTAAAAATTGAAGCAAAAAATTTGTCCTATATAACGCTTGGTGACTCCGATAATGTTAAGGTTGGAGAATGGGTTTTGGCGGTTGGGAATCCATACAATTTAACATCTACCGTAACCGCGGGTATTATCAGCGCAAAAGGAAGGGATTTGGACGGCACAACCAATATAGATTCATTTTTGCAAACTGATGCAGCCGTAAACGCCGGCAACAGTGGTGGCGCTCTGGTGAATATTCACGGGGAATTGATTGGAATTAACACCGCTATTTCTTCCATGACCGGTTCATTTATTGGCTACTCTTTTGCGATTCCTTCCAATATTGTTAAAAAAGTGATTGAAGATCTGATGGAATTCGGGAATGTTCAAAGGGCAATTTTAGGCGTAAATGGCGTTGAGTTGGACAGTGAATTGGCGGATAAATTAAATATCGAAAACACCAGCGGATTTTATATTTCAAATGTGGTTGAAAAATCAGGTGCACAAAAAGCAGGATTAAAAACCAATGATGTTATTGTGAAATTGGACCAGGTAAAAATCGCAACTTTTGCCGATTTAAATGGGTACATAAGCACAAAAAGACCAAATGATGTGGTTAATGTGTCTTTTTTGAGAAACGGAAAAATGCAACAGGTGAACGTAAAATTAATAAAATATGAAATCACCAATATTTCAGCATTGGGCTTGGGCTTAGAAAATTTAACTTCAGCCGAATTAAAAAAACTAAATATTACAAACGGTGTAAGAATTAGGGAAATCACCAATAAAGAATTGGCCAGTTATGGTGTTAAAAAGGGCTATGTCATTACTTCTATTGATGGCAATAAGGTGTATACCATTGATGACGTAAACAATATGATTGCCAATAAAACGAGCGGAGAAGTTATGCGCATTGAAATGCGCAATTTACAAGGTGAACAGGAACGCTATATATTTAGGTAGAAAAGCTGGAAGGATCCAGATAGCTATCGGGACCGAAGTCTTTATATTGAAGAAAAGCTGCTTTTTAAAGCAGCTTTTCTTTTGGTTTTATGCAATAATTTTTATGGACAAATGTGTTGCGAAATCGTTTGAAATGGGTACTTTTGCTGAAAATTTATACAAAACAATTTTAATATGTCATTTAACGAACTTTACGAAAAAGAACTTGCTTTTCAGGCCGAAAGAAGAAGGGCAGCGGTTGAATTAATTAGAATAATCAGCGATTTATGGTATGATGATACCATAGAATTGGTTTTGTTCAGAAATCAATTAAACGATCGAAACGTTAGTGAAATTATAAGTTTGGTTGATTATGCCAGCGATTTTGTGGAAAAACCAATTTCAATTTTTGAAGCAGTTGAAATTGCACGTGAAATTAAAAATCAAAAATTACCGCCATCAAAATTGGATATCGGTAAATTGGTGTATGAGTTTCATTTAGGCGATAAACCGAAATCTGTAAAAGATTTTGTTGAAGACAAATTGAAAGAAGCAAAAAATTCAGGAGAAATTGAGCCAAAAGATGTGGTGCTTTATGGATTCGGACGGATAGGACGTTTGTTGGCCCGAGAATTAATGGCACGTACCGGAAAAGGAAATTTAATGCGATTGAGAGCCATTGTGACACGTGGTGAAATTAATGAATCCATATTGGAAAAAAGGGCTTCTTTGTTGAGAAATGACTCTGTTCACGGCGATTTTCACGGAACGGTAACGGTTGATGCTGATAAAAACGCCTTAATTATTAACGGATTAACAGTGAATGTTATTTCCGCGAACACACCTGAAGAAATTGATTACACCGCCTATGGAATTTTTGATGCATTGGTTATAGACAATACCGGCGCTTTTAGGGATAAAGAGGCATTGGGCCGACATTTAAAATCGAAAGGCGTTTCAAAAGTATTGTTAACAGCGCCGGGAAAAGGCGTTCCAAATATTGTTCATGGCGTAAATCATTTGGAGTACAATCCAAATGAAGTTGACATTTTTTCAGCTGCTTCCTGCACCACTAATGCCATTACACCGGTTTTAAAAGTTATTGAAGACAATTTTGGCGTAGAATATGGCCATTTGGAAACCATCCATGCCTACACAAACGACCAGAATTTGGTTGACAATATGCACAAGAAATACCGAAGAGGCAGAGCTGCAGCATTAAATATGGTGATTACAGAAACAGGAGCAGGAAGTGCCGTTTCCAAAGCATTGCCTTCTTTTGAAGGAAAATTAACATCCAATGCCATTCGTGTTCCGGTTCCTAACGGTTCATTGGCCATTTTAAATTTGAGATTGGTAAATGCGGCAAGCAAGGAAACCATCAATGGAATGATGAAAAAATACGCATTGGAAGGCGATTTGGTGGAACAAATTAAATATTCTTTAAGCAACGAATTGGTTTCTTCCGATATTGTGGGAACAGCCGCACCGGCAATTTTCGACAGTTATGCAACCATTTCAAGCAACGACGGTAAAAATGTGATTTTATATGTTTGGTACGACAATGAATTTGGCTACACGCACCAAGTGATCAGGTTGGCACGTTACATTTCAAAAGTAAGACGATTTAATTATTACTAGGAATCAATAAAAGTCATTTTTTTGATGGTTTTGTTATATTAAAAGGGATGTTGTAAAAAGCATCCTTTTTTAATTTGAGTCTATGGTTATTTCATAAAAATAATATTGCTTTGTTCTACTGGGCTAACAAAATCAAGCACTCGTGGGCTTTTTATGTTGAAGAGTTCTCATATTTATTTTGGGTAATTTTCTAAAGCATTTATGCTGTTTTATACAGATATTTTTTTTCAATAAACAATGGAATTGCCTTTAAAAATTTAAAAACTTGATACACCAACTAATAGATTGAGGCTTTAAAAATCAAAAAAATATGATTAATTTAGCCAAGAAATTACTGAATATGTCCGATAACATCGAAGAAAAAATAAAGCAGCTAAAAGCGGAATTAAACCAGCACAATTACGATTATTATGTGTTGGACAAACCAACTATTTCCGACTTTGAATTCGATTTAAAATTGAAGGAACTGGAAAAGCTGGAAACTGAAAATCCGCAATTTTTCGACCCAAATTCCCCAACCCAACGTGTTGGAGGCGAAATCAGTAAAAGTTTTAATACCGTTGTTCATAAAAACAGGATGTTTTCATTGGACAATTCCTATTCAAAAGAGGATATTTTGGACTGGGAAAAACGGATTAAAAAGGTGATTGGCTCAGAAGATGTGGAATATGTTTGCGAATTAAAATACGATGGCGCTTCCATCAACTTAAGTTATAGCAATGGAATATTGCAAAGTGCCGTAACTCGCGGTGACGGTTATCAGGGTGATGATGTCACTGCAAATATTAAAACAATTCGGTCAATTCCATTGGTTTTAAAGGAAAATCTGCTCGATAATTTTGAAATTCGGGGCGAAATAATTTTACCGCTCGACGGATTCAATAAAATGAATGAAGACCTTATAGACATTGGCGAAGAGCCCTTCAGCAATCCGAGAAATACAGCAAGCGGCAGTTTAAAATTGCAGGACAGCGCAGAGGTTGCCAAACGCCCGCTTGATTGTTTGTTGTATCAAATAGTCACGAATAAAAATACGAACAACACGCATTTTGAAACCCTGGAAATGGCCCGAAAATTGGGTTTTAAAATTCCTAGTACCCTCAAAGTGTGTTCAACCATAGACGAAGTGTTTGATTTTATTGAAAATTGGGACACCAAACGTTACAAATTGCCTTATGAAACAGATGGCGTGGTAATAAAAGTGAACAGTTT
>DATIRG010000598.1:0-1513 GCA_035470005.1 Lutibacter sp.
AATTCGAATTGAGATTCGACAGAAGACAAAGAGGTGACATAGGCACAAACAATATTTTAGCCTCTGTTTTAACGGGATTGTCCTACAAAACAGCAAAATCAAAATACAATCTTAACTTTTTACACATTCAAAATGGTGAAACCAAAGCGGCGCTGTTTGACCAGAAAACCGAAATATCTAACGCCATTGACGTGGTTAAAGATAATTTGGAATATACTGAACGCGCCATTACCAATGTGCTTTTATCAGGAAAAAACACCAGCGAAGACGCTTCCTTTATAACTGAATGGAAAATCTCTCCTACCTATTCCAGGGTTTATGACAAAGATGTAAGATTGACCACTTTTATAAAATTACCCGACGGATTTACCATCAGTTCTGATGCTGGTTTTCCTAACAGAATTTGGCGGAATTTGGAAGAAATAAATGCGGTTGGAAAAGTAGACTTCACAAAAAAATATGACCTTTTTAACAACAAAGCTATTTTTAAATTTGGAGGATTGTACAGTTATAAACAACGTAGCTACAATATTTACAACTATGAAGTTGCATTTCGAAATATAAGTCCGACCGTTTTTGGCGGTGATCCTAACTCCATATTGGCGCCTGAAAATATTTGGACACCATCTACCAATTCCGGGTCTTTTATTCGTGGCAATTTTGAACCGGCAAACTCATTCGATTCCAACCAAAATACTGCCGCGGGTTATGTTTCAAACGAATTTAAAATTGGAGATAAATTGCGAACTATTTTAGGGGTAAGAGCCGAATATTTCACCACTTTCTTTACTGGACAAAACAATTTGGGAAGTCAAATTTATGTCAATGAAAAAACGCTTGACGCTTTGGATTTTTTCCCTTCAGCAAATTTAATTTATGAATACAATGATGCCATAAACATCAGAATGTCGTATTCTAAAACCACCGCAAGGCCAAGTTTTAAAGAATTGTCTGTGGTTCAAATTCCTGATTTGCTTACCGGAGTGATGTTTTTGGGGAACATTGACTTAAAGCCATCTTACATTGACAATGTCGATTTTAGGTTTGAGAAATATGGCGAACAGTCTCAAATGTTTGCAGTAAGCGCTTTTTATAAAAGTTTTAAGAATCCTATCGAGTTGGTGGCATTTTCTGTGATAGCACCTAACCAATTTACGCCAAGAAACTCACCATCGGCGACAGTTATAGGTTTTGAATTTGAAGCTCGAAAGAATTTCAATTTTATTTCTGAAAGTTTAAAAGACCTGAGTTTAAATGTAAACCTTTCTATCATCGATTCTAAAATAAAAATGAACAAGGGCGAAAATCAGGAATTTGATTCAAGACAAACTTTTGCCCGTGACGGAGAAGTTATTGATGATACACGACAATTGCAAGGGCAATCACCTTTTCTTGTAAATGCCGGATTAAATTATAACAATAAAACAATGGGATTGGAAACCGGAATGTTTTTCAACGTGCAGGGAAAAACGCTTGAAGTTGTTGGTTTTGGACAAAATCCTGATGTTTTTGT
>DATIRG010000599.1:0-7335 GCA_035470005.1 Lutibacter sp.
TAAATTATATTTTTTTTTATCAAACTCCATTCTGCAATGGAAAGGATATATCATTTTAAAATTAAACATAGCTTTATTCCGCTTCCATAAGAATGGTCTCAACTAAACAGAATGTTTAGCAGATATTTTAGTCTGACTAAAAATCAATATTTAAAACGAAATCACTTTAAAACACATAAATAGCTTTTCCCGTAAACTTATTTTTCTTAAATTAGTATCTATGATAATTGCTAACAATCTAATAAATAAGAATACAATATTGTTTTATAAGGAAAATATTATTGATAATATGCTATTTTATTTGGAAAAAAAACGCGTTTTCGGTAATGGTGCGACCGTGCCAAGGACAATCTGTCGTGCATACAAAACATGACATTTGACAAAATCAAAAGTGTGAAATATATAAATCAATTATACAATTGTATAACAAACCCACAATAAAAAGTACCGAGCTTGCGGAATGAAAAAAATCTTAATCATCAACGGACATCCTGATAGAGAAAGTCTTTGTTTTGCTTTGGCAGAAAGCTACAAAAAGGGTGCTGATACAAATGGAGACCAATGCCAGTTGGTTCATTTAATTGATTTGAAATTTAACCCAATACTTACTTACGGTTATCGCATTGTTTCGGAGCTTGAACCCGATTTACTGAAAATACAACAAGACATTTTGCAAGCAGACCATTTGGTTTTTGTTTATCCCAACTGGTGGGCTACTTTTCCTGCTCTTTTAAAAGGATTTATCGACAGGATTTTTCTACCCAATTTTGCTTTTAAGTACCACGAAAAAGGACCTTTATGGGATAAATTATTGAAAGGAAAAACCGCAAGACTAATCGTAACGATGGACACGCCCAAGTGGTATTATTGGTTGATGAACAGAAATGCAGGACATCATGCAATGAAAATTGGTGTTTTGGAATTTTGTGGCATTAAACCAGTTAAAATTTCTGTCTTTGCCCCTGTGAAATCATCAAATGATTTGAAAAGAAAAAAGTGGCTTGATGAAGTTGAAACTTTAGGAAGAAATCAAAAATAATTTTCAACGAATGAAGCCAACTACTTTAAGAAACCTATTTATCTTCCTGCTATTATTTCTAGGGCTGGGTGCTATAGTTGGTGGTGCATTGCTCATCATTTCACCATCAGGAAAATTACTGGGTGGTTTACCCTTGTCTATTTTAGACCATTCGCCTTTCAATGATTTTTTAATTCCTGGAGTTATTCTGTTCTTTGTTTTGGGGCTTTCACCTTGTCTTTTAGCAGGGGCTTTAATTAAAAAACCTGCCAACAGATTTGCAGAACATTTCAACTTATTTAAAGATATGTATTGGGGTTGGTCATACAGTATTTATATAGCTTTCGCACTAATTATTTGGATTCAGGTTGAAACGATATTTGTGCAAAGTGTTGGCTGGCTGCAAACCTTTTATATGCTATATGCAATACCAATAATATTTGTTGCCCTATTACCGCAAATCAGAACACTTTACAAAAAATGAAAATTATGGCAATCGTATTTTTAATACTCGGACTTCTACTATTGACCATAATCTTAGGCGAAATAAATTTGTCCATAAAATTCCGTAAACAGGTAAAAGAACTTTTTGCTCAATCAAAAAATATATCTCAACATCAGTTTCACAAAAGCCAAATAGACAGTTTGCCAGCACCAGTGCAACGATATTTCAATCATATTTTAAAAGAAGGGCAGCCTTTCATAAGTTATGTAAGAATTAAGCACGAAGGACAATTTAAGGCAGACCTTAAAAAAGATTGGATGAACATAAAAGGCGAACAATATGCAACAACTGAAAAACCTGGATTCATTTGGAAAGGTACGACAGCAATGTTTATTGCTCAGGACATGTATATTGCTGACAAAGGAAGATTGATTGTTTCACTTTTATCATTGATTAATGTTGTAAATGCCAAAGGTGAACAATACAATCAAGGTGAATTATTACGCTGGCTTGGCGAGAGTATCTTGTATCCAACAAATTTGTTACCAAGTGACAAATTAGAGTGGTTTCCAATTGACGACAAAACCGCAAAATTTACCTTCAATTACAATGGACTTTCCTTATTCTTTAAAATTACTTTCAACGACATTGGCGAAATAACTGAAATGGAAACCAAACGTTATATGGACGTGAACAACTTAGAAACATGGGTAATAAAGGTATATGACTATAAAGAATTGAATAAGGTGATTATTCCAACCCGCTTTGAAGTTCTGTGGAGGTTAGAAGCAGGTGATTTCATTTATGCAAAGTTTGACATCACAGAAGTTGAGTATGACAAACCTGAGAAATTCTAATCTACTAACTACCTTGGACCGAAAAAGACCACTACCGCTAAAAAAACGCGATAGCAAATGCGGGTTTTCGCCTTCATTGAAACATTTGGAATCTTTTCATACATTTGTGCTGGATGCCAGTCGGGCAACAATTTAATTCTGCACTTGCCATAGCGTCAGCCGTTAATAAATTCAATTTTCCGTCCATCTCTAGCAATCCTGAACTGGTTTCAGAAACTTATGATTTTTAAACAACGGAATACAGTTTCCAATTCCGCACTATAAGAATTTTAAAAATGCACTTACTCACAGCTAAAGCAACACACTTTTTAAAAATCCCGTTAATCTGGTTTATTTCGTTCGTTGCAACAATGAAAATTTTGACCGACTGTGTAATGAAAGTCACATGCCGCCCTAAAGCAAGACCTTATATTCGCATTCTCAATGCAGATAAAATCCTACATAGCCATTTTTTTTATTGCGGTTTTCTTAGGGAAATTCATCACGATAGATTCTAAATTCCTTGGGGTTTTTGTTGATTCTGAAGAAATTACCTTAGTCAATCCATTTTGCAAAAAACTTCAACCAAACACACCTAAGGAAATTCAAAGTTTTGACGAAGCATCTTTATTCCACAATATTACGGTTCATGTCATTTGTGCTTCTCCTTTTCAATTTGAAATTTACAATGATTCAATTGCATTTGCAGCACCAAATTATCAGAAACACAGTTATCAAACCCAATCGATAATCAGCAATTATCGGGATAAATTTTATCCTCCGCCAAAAGTATAATTAACCTTTTTTCGCAACATTTCATCAGCCGGTTTATTTAAATGATTCCTGCGCTAACATTAAATTTTTTAAGCAAAAGCTGTGTAAAATTTTATGCGACGGTTCTCATTACGGTTGTATTCACTAACTTTTTATCCATATAAAATGACGAAGATTTCAGTAAATCAACGCTCCATACAAATCTTTAGGGTGATGCTAAGCGGTATTTTTTTGGTGGCGGGTTTAAGCCACTTATTCAATATTGAAAAAACGCTTCAAAAAATTGATCAGGCAACATTCAAAGGACTTGCCCATATATTCGGTGACCCTACACCAATAATCATCCTTTCCGGAATAGCCATGCTACTTGGCGGATTGAGCCTGATGGTTGGTTTTAAAACCAAATGGGCCGCAATAATCCTGGCAGCTTGTTTAATTCCTATTACGCTGACGGTTCAGGTGGGACAAATGGACAGCCTTGGTCCGCTGTTTAAGAATATCGCAATTTTTGGCGGACTCTTATTTTTTATACTAAACGATTTTAAATTAACTCAAAAAACATAAACATGAAAAATATAATTTTAAGTACCATGGCACTGATTTTGGTGTTTTCAACATTTTCTGCAGAAGCCCAAAACAGGATGCACCACAAAAAAAAGAATTATGTGGTACTCACAAAAACAATCCCGCAATTACAGCCAATTATTATGACTGCTGAAGCCTTGACAATAGAAGACGGAAGGAAATTCGGGGATTTTCAGGTCATCATCTGCGGAAAAACCGTAACCGATTTAACCGATAAGGAAATGATGCGAAAATTTATGGATAAAGCCGAAAAAGCAAAGGTAAAAATCGTGATCTGCGGATTTTCACTCAAGCAATTCGGGGTCGACCAAAAAGACATTCCCCAGGAATTGGAAGTGGTGGAGAATGGCATCTTACACAATTTTCAACTTCAGAAAAAAGGATATTTAAGCATTGAACTTTAAAAAATAAATGATGCAATTAATAAAAACAGCAACATATACAGGATTGGGACTCGTCAGTTCCTTGGTATTGGGTTCCTGCAAGCAATTGAACGCCGCGGAGAATCAAGAAAGTTCTAAAGTACAGGACACGCTCCAAATCACTATTTTACAAACTGCCGATATTCACGGCCAGTTAGACGTGCATCCCGAATTGTTTTGGGAAAATGATCGCATCGTATTTAAGGAACGCGGTGGCTTTTCCACCATTAAAACCTTGTTTGATCAGGAACGTGCCAAAAACCCGAACCGCACTATTATTGTCGATGGCGGAGATTTGATCCAGGGAAGCGGCTATGCGGCCCTTTCAGAGGGAACCATTTTCCCCGACATCGTTAAGAAAATGAACTATGACTTGCTGATTCCCGGCAATTGGGAAGTGGTGTACGGGAAAGCATCTATGATGGATGTGCTAAATGCCTACGATACGCCGGTAATTGCACAAAATATGTATCATGAAAAAGACGGAAAACGACTTTTTCCACCTTATTGGATCAAGGAAATTGAAGGCATCAAACTTGGTTTTATCGGGATAAACGACCCGGATGTTCCCCTGCGCCAAAATCCAATTTTTAGTGTAGGAATGACATTTAGCGGACTTGATGAAAACACAGTGAAACTTATTGATGCGCTTAAAAATGAAAAAAAAGTCAATGTTTTGTTCCTGGTGACACATATGGGAATTTTTAAGCAGGTAGAATTATCCAACAATGAAATGGCTAAAAACGTGGATTATATTTTAGGAAATGACACACACGAAAGAGTACGCAAACCTATTGAAGGAAAATATGCAAAAGTAACAGAGCCCGGTGCTTTCGGTTCTTTTGTCGGAAAATTAAACCTGTATTTTGTGGATGGGAAACTTGTAAAAGACGATTACGAATTAATGGATGTGGACCCTGAAAAATATGCGGCAGATACGGAAATTCAGGCATTGGTTGATAAAGCCAAGGCGCCATATAAGGAACATCTGGAAACCGTGATTGGCTATACCAACACGCCTATGTATCGTTATTTAACGGTTGAAAATCCGACGGATAATTTTATTACCGATGCTGCCCGATGGAAAACAGGTGCGGATATCGCCATATCCAACGGTTTTAGATTTGGAAATCCCATCGTGCCTGAAAATGGAAAGCCCGCACCCATTACACGGGCCAATTTGTGGAATTTAATTCCGGTGAATGAAAAGATAAAAACAGGAAAAGCCACCGGAAAGCAAATTAAAGCCTGGCTGGAAAGGGAAATGCACAATACCTTTGCCCAAAATCCCACCGAACGATTTGGTGGCTGGCTCGTCAGGTTTTCAGGAATGGAAGTTAATTTTAGCAGTCAGGCACCAAAAGGCCAGCGCGTAAATTCGGTTCGAGTGAACGGACAGGAAATGCAGGATGATGCCTATTATACCATCTCAGCCTGTGTTCGTCCCGGCGATCCTCTGGATAATTTATGCCGAATCCCAAATGTGAAAGATGTTGCCGTAAAAGACTACACCATTCACGACGTGCTGGAGGAATATTTAAAGTTAAAATCCCCAATCTCCCCAAAATTAGACGGCAGGGCCTATGCTGACGATTTAGGTCCGAACGCTTTTTCAACTGTTCCGGGAACTGATTATAAATTTAAATAGCTATTTATTGATTGGGTGATTTTACAAAAAACGGCAAAGCTTTTAGCTTTGCCGTTTTTTATATTATGTAATTAATTTACAAATAAGTTAACTTGAAGATTTGAATATTAATTGGTTTTATTCATATCGTAGTTTTCTTTGTAGTAATTTATTATTGGCGGAAAAGGACCGTATTTATGTTGTTCTGCAGAAAAGTTATCCGCCCAGGGCCCATCCATTTGGAAGTTTCTGCCAGAAGCCGGTAACCATATTCAACATCTTTCGCCACATTTCCTGAGGCAATTTCAACCAGAATATCCTTTAGAACCCAGTCTTTTGCAACAATCTTTTGATTCTTTTCTTTCACAATACTGGATGGGTTTGCTTTAAAAACATAAAGTCCAAGGAAAACAAAGCCTATTAAAATGAAAAAAGCAACGCCTAATTTGAAAATAAGCTTGAAATGGGGTTTAAAATCTTTCATATAGAAGGTGAAACAGGTTCATTGAAAAGTGTTTGGAATTAAATTCGGGGAAAACAATTAAGATAACCTAACAGTTTTATAATCAACTGAATATTTGTTCTCACAAAGGCTAAAATAATTACTATTTTAACCTATGAATTTTGAAATAATTTTATAACACAAAATTTTGGATAAACCCATCCATTCCTATAAACATTCATAATCAAAATAAGTAATATTTTTTCTCAGATTGAAGTCTTCCAGGAGTTTGGCGCAAATTTCTTTGGATCTAATAGAATTATTATTGCCGTTCATTTTTAAAACTTGAATGCATTTAAGTAATTGGTTTACCCTATTTTCAGTATTCACAGAAAGATCATCAATTTTTGATACGCTTTTCTTTGCTGATTTTTTTTCTTCGTTTTCCATTTGAAGTATATTTTGACAGGTGATTAAAAAAATGATTGAGCAACGAAATTAATATGATTAACTTCAAAAAACGTTACATAATAAATTGAAATAATTACACGATTCACATATTTGCAATGTGCTGCATTTTGGGAATTGCTTTGCTTATTCGTAATGCTATCAAAAACTATTTCCAATGATTTGTCTATGTTTTTATTTTTGGATACAACAGTTTCCTAAGGTTCTTTATTTTTAATAAGATTTAATCCGTAGGTATAATTTGTAGAAAGAATTACATCGTTGCAATCAAAATGTTTGATGATTCCGTCTTTAACAAGCGCAACAACCCAACACGTATTTTGGTGCATCCCGTAATCGATGATAAAGAGTGCCTGTCCGGTTCCCAAGGGAGTTTCTACCAATATCGATGGATTTAATTGTAGTATCATAATGTTGTTCAACTAAAATAGGAGCAGATTCAACTATGCATCAGCCAATGCAATACGCAAAGCTTTTACATGGTTGTGGTCGGCTTTTAGTAAGATTTTTTGGGCGTAAATTAAGGTTTGTTGCACTGCAGTTAAATGTTCAAAATCATTCTCCAAAACATTTTCATAAGTATCTTTTGCCTCATCTTCTCCATACTCACAAGAGTTGAGAATTGCTTTGCGGTCTTTGCCTGTAAGCGCAGCCTTCACATCCATCCACATGCGAAAGAATTTTCCTGATGTCAGTGTGCCTTCGGCCTCCTCGCCGC
>DATIRG010000600.1:0-4900 GCA_035470005.1 Lutibacter sp.
AGGGTTTTATTTAATGAAGTGGTTCCTGAACAAGCAGGATATGTAAACGAAGTATTGACTAAAAAATCTTTAAGAGATATTATCGGACAAATTCTGAAAGTGACGGATGTACCAACAACTGGTAAATTCCTTGATGACATGAAGGATATGGGATACAAATTTGCATTCCGTGGCGGCTTGTCATTCAGTTTGGGAGATATTATTATCCCGCCAGAAAAAGTTCAAATGATTGCTGATGCAAACGAGCAAGTTGACGTTATTATAGCAAACTATAATATGGGTATGTTAACAAATAAAGAGCGTTACAATCAGGTAATTGATATTTGGGGATCTACAAACAACCGTTTAACGGAACTTTCCATGAAACGTTTGCGTGAAGACCAACAAGGATTTAACTCAGTATTTATGATGCTAGATTCTGGTGCAAGGGGTTCTAAAGAACAAATTCGTCAGTTAACAGGTATGCGTGGATTGATGGCGAAACCTAAAAAATCTTCATCAGGCGGAGGAGAAATTATTGAAAATCCAATTTTGTCGAACTTTAAAGAAGGTTTGTCAATTCTTGAATATTTTATTTCTACTCACGGTGCACGTAAAGGTTTGGCGGATACTGCATTAAAAACAGCCGATGCCGGTTACTTAACACGTCGTTTGGTTGATGTTTCGCAAGATGTGATCATCAATGAAGTAGATTGTGGCACTTTAAGAGGTTTATTTGTTGAGCCACTTAAAAAGAATGATGAAATTGTTGAATCATTAAGCGAAAGACTTGATGGCCGCGTTTCATTGCACGATGTTATCGATCCAGTTACTGAAGAGCTATTTGTGCGTTCAGGAGAAGAAATTTCTACTGAAATTGCAAAACGTATCGAAAATTCATCACTTGATGGCGTTGAAGTAAGATCTGCCTTAACATGTGAATCCAAAAAAGGTATTTGCGCAAAATGTTACGGGCATAGCTTATCAACAAGAAAAATGGTACAAATTGGAGAAGCAGTTGGCGTTGTTGCGGCACAGTCAATTGGAGAACCAGGTACACAGTTAACATTAAGAACATTCCACGTTGGTGGGGTTGCAGGGAATATTTCTGAAGAAAACAGCTTAAATGCAAGACTTTCAGGAATTGCTTCCATAGATGATTTAAAAACTGTTGCAGGTAAAGACAATGAAGGAAATGATATTGATATCGTAATTTCTAGAACATCAGAAATAAAAGTTATTGATGAAAAAACCGGATTAACGCTTAGCACAAACAATATTCCTTATGGTTCCAACATTTATGTAAAAGATGGAGAAAAACTAAAAAGAGGCGATGTTATTTGTAAATGGGATCCATTTAATGGTGTTATTGTATCTGAATTTGCAGGTGTTATTGAATTTGATAATGTTGAGAAAGGTGTAAATTACCTTGTTGAAATTGATGAGCAAACTGGTTTCCAGGAAAAAGTGATCATCGAATCAAAAAGCAAAAAAACAATTCCAACATTGTTGTTGAAAGATAAAAAAGACAATGTACTAAGATCGTACAACTTGCCTTTGGGCGCTCATTTAATTGTAGAAGATGGTGAGAAAATACCTGCAGGTAAAATAATTGTTAAAATTCCTCGTAAATCTGGTAAAGCAGGTGATATTACAGGAGGTTTGCCACGTGTAACGGAATTATTCGAAGCGCGTAACCCTTCAAATCCAGCAGTTGTGTCGGAAATTGACGGTGTGGTTTCTTTCGGTAAAATTAAAAGAGGTAACCGTGAAATCGTTGTTGAATCTAAATTAGGAGATGTTAAAAGGTATTTAATTAAACTTTCTAATCAAATCTTAGTTCAGGAAAACGATTATATCAAAGCGGGAATGCAACTTTCAGAAGGCGCAACAGCACCTGATGACATTTTAAATATTCAAGGGCCTGCAAAAGTTCAGGAATATTTGGTGAATGAAATTCAGGAAGTTTACCGTTTGCAAGGGGTGAAAATTAACGACAAGCATTTTGAGGTGGTAGTTCGCCAAATGATGCGTAAAGTTAAAATTATTGACTCTGGAGATACGTTATTCTTAGAAAATCAATTGGTGCATAAAAATGACTTCTTTGAAGTAAATGATGATATTTACGGATTGAAAGTGGTTGAAAATGCAGGTGATTCTGATGTTTTAAAAGAAGGACAAATCATTACACCTCGCCAATTGCGTGACGAAAATTCTGTATTGAGAAGAGAAGACAGAAATTTAGTGGAAGCAAGAGATTCAAGACCTGCAACTGCTGAACAAATTTTACAAGGGATCACAAGAGCGTCATTACAAACGAAATCGTTTATTTCTGCTGCATCTTTCCAAGAAACAACCAAAGTATTGAATGAAGCTGCGGTAAGCGGTAAAATTGATTACTTAGAAGGATTGAAAGAAAATGTAATTGTTGGAAAAAGAATTCCTGCAGGAACAGGAATGAAAAATTACGACAATATGATTGTTGGCCCTAAAGAAGAAATGATGTCAAAACTTTAATTATGAGTAATAAAGAACCTAAAGGAGAAGGACAGATTAATATTGAATTGGATGATAAAACAGCTGAAGGAATTTATTCCAACTTGGCGATTATCAATCACTCAGTCTCTGAATTTGTTGTTGATTTTATCAGTGTTATGCCAGGGCAACCTAAGGCTAAGGTAAAATCTAGAATTATTCTAACGCCGCAACATGCAAAACGCCTGGTTAAAGCGCTTGCCGATAATGTGCATAGGTTTGAAAAATCTCATGGTGAAATAAAGGATTATGACCAACCTGGAATCCCATTGAATTTTGGGCCTACGGGCGAAGCATAAAAAGTAAAAAAAGCCAAACGAAAGTTTGGCTTTTTTTATATATTTTCACTTCCTTTTTAATATGATTTTAATAGCTTTGCCGACTACTAACAATGAAATTAATTACATGAAAATACCATACGGCTTACTCCTGTTTCTTTCAATTTTAAGTACTTCTGCAATTGCACAAAAAGACACTGTTAAATTAAAGGAAGTGGAAGTCACTTCAAACAGAATATCCTTGCCTTTTTCCAAAACATCCCGCACCATCACCATTATAACCAACGATGACCTCCTAAAATCTGCTGCAACCAACCTGGCTGATGTGCTGCAAAATGTTGCAGGTGTTGATATCAGAAGAAGGGGAATTGACGGAATGCAATCGGATTTGTATATCAGAGGCGGAAATTTTGACCAGACTTTATTGATGATTGATGGGGTAAAAATGGATGATGCTCAAACGGGGCATCATACGATGAACGGTATTTTATCTTTGGAAAACATAGAAAGAATTGAAATTATTAAAGGACCTGCTGCCCGAATTTATGGTCAGAATGCATTTACCGGCGCCATTAACATCGTCACAAAAGCGGTGACAAATAATGCCGCAACCCTCAATTTGGGTTATGGTTCTTATGACAACAAAAAGGGAGAGATTTCTTTGGCCAAAAAATTTACAGATGGCAATATTCTCGCTTCCGTTGGTTATCAGGAATCAGACGGTTATCGGTTTAATAGTGATTTTGAAAACATCAACGCTTTTTTAAAGTTGAATTATAAAAATTACAGTTTAATCACTTCTTTTGGACAGCGTAAATTTGGCGCTAACGGATTTTATGCGAGTCCGGCCTATAAAGACCAATATGAAGAAACCCAAACAAGTCTGGTAGCGCTTTCTTCCAATTATTCATCAGGAAATGTGACGATTAAACCGAGAATTTATTGGCGTAGAAATGAAGATATGTATTTGTTACTTCGTGAAAATCCTTCCTATTATAGGAATTTACATATGTCAAACAAGGTTGGCGCAGAAACAAATGTCGTTTTTAGTTCAAGCATGGGAAAAACGGGCGTTGGCTTGGATATTTCAAGGATATTTTTGGTGAGCAACAACTTGGGAGATCATCAAAGAACAGCCATCACAGGTTTTATAGAGCACAGATTTGAAATTTTAAACAATAGGCTTGATGTAACGCCAGGTGTTGCCGTCAGCTCTTATTCTGATTTTGACACCAAAGCTTTTCCCGGATTGGATTTAGGTTACCGCATTTCAGAAAAAGTGAAATTATATGGAAATATTGGCTATACCTATCGCGTTCCCACTTTTACCGATTTGTATTATGTGGGTCCAACCACCAAAGGAAATGCTGATTTGGAAGCTGAATCTGCCTTGGCGGAAGAATTGGGAATTAAATTTACTGCTGACAATTTTCAATTGGATGTTGCCTTATTTAACCGAAAATCAGATAATTTAATAGACTGGACCAAAGACAATGAAACCGATAAATGGGAAGCAAGAAATTTTAGTGAAGTGGCTACACAAGGGCTGGAGACAACAGTGAATTATCAGTTTACATTGAGCAATCACCAACAAAAAATCAATTTGGGTTACAGCTTTATTGATGACAATATAAAAAATAACAACATTCAATTTACGCAATATTCTCTCAATAGCATCAAACACCAGTTTACCTCAAGTATTTCAACCAAATTTTGCCCAATTTTCAGTCAGCATCTATCATACAGATATGTGGAACGAACCAACGGACAACATTACAATGTGGTGGATGCCAAAATAGGGGCGATGCTGAAAACTCATATGGAATTTTTTATCGCAGCCAACAATATCTTTAATGCTGAATACACCGAAACCAATTTGGTGCCCATGCCAAAAGGAAATGTGATGGTGGGATTTACTTATAAACTTTAATAAAATTTTTAAAGTTATAAGTTAAAAGAAAACAAAAATTCCCCTCTCGAGAGGGGCAGGGGTGAATTTTTTATTGAACTAAAAATCAAAATAAGACAGTCTAAATTCATAATTTATTATTCACCATTCAACATTATTTAAATATATTTGTTTTATGGAAGATCGCATAAAATCGTTT
>DATIRG010000601.1:0-2854 GCA_035470005.1 Lutibacter sp.
AAACTTCCAAAAGAAAAACAGTACAAAGTTACAGCTTCAGCCTCCAACGTTACTGAAACTGCTAATTCAGTTGGAAAGGAAATTATCACAAAATTCCGAGAGCAGGAGACTTCAACCAACGCTGTGCTTTTTGTTCACGGATTTTCAGGAGAATCAGCCAAAACTTTTGACACCATTCAACGCTATATTTTGGAAGATCCCGAAATGGAAGGCTGGGATATGTTTCCGTTTGGCTATTCAGAAAATGTAAAACCGAAAATGGGAAAAGACATTTGGGCTTCCGTAGATGACATTGATCGGGTTTCAGATTATCTTTCGGCATCCATAAAGCACAAATACAGCAAATACAAACGTATTGCCATTGTTGCGCATAGTGTTGGCGGACTTGCTGTGCAAAAGGCATTATTGGAACTTGATCAAAATGATTTTGACCGAATTAGTCATGTGATCCTTTTTGGAACACCAAGCTATGGAATAACCAAGGAAACATCAAAATTAATGGATAACCGTTGGGCCGATTTGCAAAAAGACGGAGCTTTTATAAAAACATTGCGCAGTAATTGGCAAAAAATATTTTCAGAAGGAATCCCTTTTAAATTTAAAGTTGTGGCCGGAACAGATGATAAAGATGTGTCTCTGCAAACTATTTTAGATCCTTTTGATAAAAATCATCAGGTAATAGTTGCCGGAAACCATTTTTCTATGGTTCAGCCAACAAGCAAGGAAAACGACAGTTACCAGTTAATTATTGACACTTTAAATGCCAACGAATTTTATAATCTGTACACCGATCAAGAAAAAATTAATAATTTACTGGGCCATCATGATGCTGTAATAAAAAAACTGATGCCCGCTAAAGATACGCTAAATATAAGAGGATTAAAACAATTGCTGGTTGCCTTGGAAGGATTGGACAGAAATGAAGATGTCTTGGAAATTCTGCTTCATCATCCTTTATCACAAGTAAATACAGATTTAATTGGTTTTTTGGGAGGAAGCCTCAAAAGAAAATATCTTCAAACTTATTTGGATGATTTCGGAAAAAAATCAATGGAATATTATGGTAAAGGGCTTGAAATTTCCGAACAAAAAAAAGATTACGATCAAATTTATTATCATGCCATAAATTTGGCGTTTTTAAGTTTGGTTTATGCCGATGATAAAAACCAAATGCGCAAATATGCACAGCAAGCAATCGCAGCAACGGAAAAAGCCGAAATAGACAGTATGTGGAAAAATGCCACCATTGCGGAAGCCGCTATGTACTCAGGTGATTTTGAAAAAGCTATGAAATATTATTCATTAGCGGCAGAAATGGCCGGAATTCATGATAAAATATTCATACATACCAACGCATACATTTCCTATACCTGTTTGATGGAAACCGAAGAAGATAATTTCACTAAGTTTCTTAAAATCAGATTTTTGACTTAATTTATGTAGTTTGAAATCTTACACTAAATCATACGCAACTGCCTGCTTCAGTATTTAAAACCGTCATTAAATAACAAGGATAGCTATTATCTTTTAATATTTAACTTTTACCATCCAACTTTCCAACTTCTTTTGATAATTTTGCATCACAATTCTTTTAGATGCAATTTACCGGAAAACGTTACCTCGATTATTCCTCTTTTATAAAATTGACCTTTGGAGAAAGGGTTCAAAAAATATCGCTGGACATCGGTTTTTCCTGTCCGAACCGGGATGGATCAAAAGGTTATGGCGGCTGCACCTATTGCAACAACGACACTTTTAATCCGTCTTATTGTGAATCAACAAAAACCATTACCCAACAATTAGAAGAGGGAATTTCATTTTTTGACAAAAAATACAAATCTCAAAAGTACTTCGCTTATTTTCAGGCATATACGAATACTTATTCCGATATTGAATCGCTCAAAAAAATGTATGATGAAGCCTTGCATTTCCCTAAAGTGATCGGATTGGTAATTGGAACTCGGCCTGATTGCATTTCAGAAGAAGTGATTGATTACCTGTCATTTTTATCGAAAAAGCACTTCATTTCTCTTGAATTTGGCGTTGAAAGCACTCTTAACAAAACCTTGCTGAAGGTAAACCGCTGCCACACTTTTGAAGAAACTCAAATTGCTTTTGAACGTTGCGCCAATAAAGGAATTCATTTGGGCGCCCATTTAATTATTGGTTTGCCGGGAGAAACAAAAGAAGAATTGATGAACCACGCCGCAGAAATCTCTAAACTTCCTATTCAGGCATTAAAGATGCACCATTTACAAATTGTAAAAAACTCAATTATGGCGGTACAATACAACAGAAATCCTGAAGATTTTAACTTGTTTTCTTCCGAAGAATACGTCGATTTTATGAGCGAATTTTTGGGTTATTTACGGCCCGATATCAGCATTGAAAGGTTTGCAAGTGAAGCGCCTTATGATTTATTGATTGCGCCAAAATGGAATGGTTTAAAAAACTTTGAAATTGTTGCCAAAATTGACCGCAAACTGATTGAAAAAAATTCCTGGCAGGGGAAATTTTATCTGGAATCTTAATTTACATCAAAAAAAATTGTAAGTTTAGCGTATGTTAATGTACCAAACTAAAGATCTTTCTGAAATGCCGTGGATTTTAATTCCGGGATTGTAGTTAATTTCCATAGATTTCTTCAAATAAAGCGAAACGCTTTCAATTCCACATATTTTTTCAATTTCAAACTTAAAAACATCATGAGCAATATTATAGTATTGGGTGCCGGGATGGTTGGTTCCACAATGGCCATTGATATGGCTAAAAGTCATTCGGTAACGCTTACCGATTTCAGTAAAATCGCATTGGACAAAGCCGTAAAAAAATGTGATAAACTTACGCCAATTGT
>DATIRG010000602.1:0-3977 GCA_035470005.1 Lutibacter sp.
CTTCTGTGGCCAGACTTCGGGTTTTATAAATTCGTATGCACCACAAATACTTGTCAATTCTCATATAATAACGTTAAATTTTATCTTTTCTCTTTAAACAAAGGTAGTAAAATTGTACATTGCGCCCTTAAAAATTAACCCGAATGAAATTTAAAAATATATTCTTTATACTTGCTTTAAGCGCTGTAATTTTTTCTTGTAAAAAAGATGATGATAATGCTTCATTTGATGCGGCGAAACAAGCTTTGGAAGACGATGTAACCTTGATTGACTATTTGCAAAAGCATTATTTAAACGAAGCTGATGGCGGAATTTGGACCATAAAAAATGGCGAAACGCCTTTAATGGGACAAGTTAAAGTTCAAAATATCACAAGAAATGATATTTCTTATAAATTATATTATTTAAAACAGTCGGACGGTGTAACAATTTCTCCAAAAAGAACAGATTCAGTATTGACAACTTATACGGGAATGTTATTGGACAGTACTATTTTCGATTCACGTTCAACAGTATTATGGATGCCGTTAACAGGCGTTATTGATGGCTGGGCTTATGGTTTTACCAATTTTAAGGGCGGAACAAAGGTTTTAAATAGCGATGAATCTTTTTATTATGAAAATGCCGGTAAGGGAATTTTATTTATACCTTCAGGTTTGGCATATGGGAACAGTGCACAAAGTGCTATTCCTGCAAATTCACCACTTGTTTTTCAAATAACCTTAAATGATGTCAACATTGCCGACCATGATAACGATGGTGTATTGTCTCATTTAGAATTTCCTAAAGACAGTGATGATTATAAAACTTTTGATACAGATAAAGACGGAATTCCAAACTATTTGGATGCTGATGATGATGGTGACGGCAAATTAACCAGAGATGAAGACACTAATAATAATGGTAATTGGTTTGATGATGATACGGATGGAGACACAATACCAAATTTCTTGGACAAAGATAATTAATAAACTCATTGCATAAAAACTAAAAAAGCTTCCTGAATTATCAGGAAGCTTTTTTAGTTTAAACAGCCGCTGCCTCTCCAAGAACCCTTTTTGCTGTGTTTTCGATCGCCATTTATGCTTAAAATATTTATATGCACACTTAACATGATTTGACTTGGGTTGTATTCAAGCAAATCGGCGATATTTGTTCCGTAGATACCTCTATTAATATCTACTCGAAGTTCCTCTACTTTTGTAATGCCATATTGGTAACGTAAATCAATACCAAATCTGCCGTATTCTGCTAAAATGCCGGCATTAATACTGGTTGAAGATTTTTTGTAAACATAAGGATAATTGGATCCTTGTTCCACACCTTCTAATTCCATATCAGAAATACTGCTAAAACTTGGTCCGGCATAAAGTGAAACTGGATCATAAATTTTGTATCCTAAAAGCAAAGGGATATCAATTTTTGTTGAAGTCCAATATGCTGTTTCGAATGCTAACGGATAATTGTTTTTTGACGACACGTAATTTACTTCGGGTCTTATAAAAAACTTTTCAAAAGCAATCATCACAAAAGCGCCAAATTGAATTCCCATTTCTTTTTCTGCTGAAAAAACAGTGTCATCATTTGGGGTAACATTAATGCCCAATCCGCTGGCATTGCCGTAATGATACAATTCGCCAATATTGTTAAAATTAATTCCGCCTTTTACGCCAAAAGTATATTCTTGGGCGTTTGCAGATGAGAAAGAAATTAGCAATATAACTATAAATAGGGGTTTTATTTGCATAGTTTTATAATTATAGGTTTACATGATTGCGTTAAATATATAAATTTAAAATTAGAATCAAATATTTATTTTTTAATTAAAAATTAGCTAACAATATAAAAGCCCGCAAGTTGCGGGCTTTTATGCGTATTAACATATTGTCTTTGTTAATTTTTCAGCGTTGAAAAATTATTTTTTACCTCCAGATAAGCGGTATGACAAACTTAAAATAACCTGTTCAGGTCTTGAATCCAATCTAAAAGTATTGTTGGTATTATTATCAATAAATGAAGCTTCATTCTCATTAAAACCTCTTTCATATCTAACATCCAATCCCAATCGTCCCAGTTCAACACCTGCGCCAAAATTAAAACCTACCGTAAATTCGTTATCAATATTGTCATATTCAATACCTTTAAAATCATTCTCCAAAGTATACTGAAATGCCGGTCCTGCAAAGATGCTTAATGGGCCAATCAATTTTAAACCCACTAAAACTGGCATATCCAATCGGGCAATCTTATAATCTGCAGTTCCTCCGGTATTCAATTCATATTCACTGGTGGTTTTTGTGTACACCAACTCCGGTCTTAAATAGATTGGGCCTAATTCCATTTTACCGTAAATACCAACATTGTAGCCTGATTTTCCTTTTCCTTCATTTTCAACAAAGGTATTGGCGTCATCGCTTATTTTACCATTCGAGTTGTAGCTCAATCCACCTTTTACACCAAATCCACTTTGTGCGTTAGCATAAAAAGCTGTTAAAAGTAAAGCCATTGAAAATACTAAAATTCTTTTGTTCATAATTTTTAATTTAGGGTTTATAATACACGTTTAAAACCTGTGACCTAATTGCCACTTACATCAGTTTTACAAAGTGAATGATATAAAGTGTAAATAAGTTATATAATTCCAAATGTAAATTGCAAAATTCACAGATTAATTAAATTGGTAATGAAAATTATGATTATTCACTGTTTATTTTTGTCAGTGGAAATAATCACAAACTCACAAACCAGCAAAACTAAAAATAGCATTGCCTGAATTATAAACGCAAGAAAGGTGCCATTATTTTCTGGCGATGACTTTTTTAACTGCTGCAACAATTGCAATATCGGTTAATCCGTATTTTTCCATCAATTGCTCTGGAGTTCCAGATTCTCCAAAACTGTCGTTAACAGCCACAAATTCTTGCGGAACCGGGTTATTTTGAACCAAAATACGTGCAACACTTTCACCCAAACCGCCTAAAATATTATGTTCTTCGGCAGTAACGATACAACCTGTTTTAGCGACAGATTTTAAAATGGCTTCGTTGTCTAATGGTTTTATGGTATGTATGTTAATAACTTCGGCACTAATTCCCATCGCCTCCAGCTTTTCTGAAGCCTGCAATGCTTCCCAAACCAAATGGCCGGTCGCAACAATGGTAACATCAGTTCCTTCAGTTAACATAATGGCTTTACCTATGATGAATTTTTCGTCTGCCGGCATAAATACAGGTACAACCGGACGACCAAAACGTAAGTACACAGGACCAACATGCTCAGCAATGGCAATAGTTGCCGCTTTTGTTTGGTTGTAATCACATGTGTTGATAACGGTCATATTCGGCAACATTTTCATTAAGCCGATATCTTCCAAAATTTGATGTGTCGCGCCGTCTTCACCTAAAGTCAGACCGGCATGTGAAGCGCATATTTTTACATTTTTTTCAGAATAGGCAATAGATTGTCTTATTTGATCATAAACCCTTCCTGTTGAAAAGTTAGCGAAAGTGCCGGCAAACGGAATTTTTCCACCAATAGTTAAACCAGCAGCGATTCCCATCATATTTGCTTCTGCTATTCCAATTTGAAAAAATCGTTCGGGATGATTTTCAATAAATTTTTCCATTTTTAATGAGCCTACCAAGTCTGCACATAGCGCCACTACATTTTTATTTGTGTCGCCCAATTCAGCCAATCCTGCACCAAATCCTGATCTGGTGTCTTTTTTTTCTGTAAACGTGTATTTTTTCATCTGTTATGTTTATTAAAAATCATTCAAAAATAATACTATTAAACGATACTGTATTAGAATTTCATCAATTCTTCATACAACTTATGCACAGGCAAGCCCATCACATTAAAGTAACTGCCTTCAATCTTGGTGACGCCGATAAATCCTATCCATTCCTGAATTCCATAAGCGCCGGCTTTGTCAAAAGGCTGGTAATATTCAACATAAAATTCAATTTCTTCCATTG
>DATIRG010000603.1:0-3469 GCA_035470005.1 Lutibacter sp.
CAAAAATAGTTAAAAATTAGAAGAAGTATGCGCTATTTCCGTAACAATTAATTTATTGATCAAATTGATTCATCACATTTTTACGCAATTTAAGAATAAACAACAATCGTATTCTTTTAAAACCTAAATTTGAAAATATAATTTAAAAATAATAAGTATGAAACCATCTGCCCCAAAAAAAATAATATGGATTGTTGCCCTAGTTTTAGGGATTTTAGGAATTATTGGCCATTTTGCCCAAGTTCAATATTTAACGCAATATAATTTTCAGTTACTGTTAGCCGGATTTGTTTTATTGGCGCTTGGCACCACTTTAAAAGATTTTTAAATAATATGGTTTTATTAACTGCAAAAAGCTCCTTTTCGGGAGCTTTTGTTTTTAAATGTGTACTTAAATTTTGCTTAAATAATATTTTACGCAGGGTTATTTAAGATTCATCACCCAATTATTTATTGAAATATTTTAGGATTAAAGCAATTAGTTCTTCTCTTTTAATTGGTTTCGCGATAAAATCATTGCAACCTGCGTCTATTGATTTTTCTCTTTCGTTTACAAGACCATAAGCTGATTGTGCAATAATAACTACCTCTTTATTAAATTCCCGAATTTTTTGTGTAGCCTCATAACCATTTGTTTCAGGCATTTGAATATCCATAAGGATCAAATCAATGTCGGGATTATTGCTGCAAATTTCAACAGCCTCATCACCGTTATTGGCGATTAAAAGTTCTCTGCAAAATGATTTAACAATGATCGAAATTAATATTTGCGAAGTTTCATCATCTTCAACAATGAGTATTTTTAGGTTTTTAAGGGCAGTATTTAAAGCCGCATCATCTGAATTGGATTTTTTTCCGAGTTTAACAGGAACCGGAATCGTAAAATAAAATGTAGATCCAACACCTTCTTCACTTTCTACCCAAATTTTTTTGTTGTGTTTTTCAACAAATTCCTTACACAGGATTAAGCCAAGTCCTGTACCTTTCTCATTATTGGTTCCGGTGGTTGAGTAACTTTCATCAAGATGAAACAGCTTTTCAATTCTGGTTTCTGAAATTCCTACGCCAGTATCCTTTACTGAAATTGTTACTTCATTTTGGTTTGCTGAAGCTGAAATACTAATATTTCCTCCCGATTTTGTGAATTTAATGGCATTTGAAATCAAGTTTCTAAAAATGGTGCCAATCATAGCTTTGTCAGCACAAACAATCAGGCTTACCGGTAAATTTTTATCGATTGTAATTAATTTTTGTACTGCTGAATCATTTGAAAGTAACACAGCTTCATCAATCAATCCCAACAATTCAAAATTCACCGGATTATAATTCATTCTGCCAGTTTGGGATTGTGACCATTCCATCAGGTTCATAAGCAATTCCATTGCCCGTTGTGATGATTGCTGAATAATGCTGGCATACTCGTTAATTTTCTCTAAATTATTTTTATGAATTTGAGAAACAATTAGATCGCTGAAACCAATAATTGCATTGAAAGGACTTTTTAAGTCGTGGGCTATAATGGAGAAAAATTTATCTTTTTCGGCATTTATTTGATTGAGTTCTTTATTGGTTTCTTTTAACAAATCAAAAGTGTACTCAAGATTGTTTTTTTCTTTTATTAATTTACCCTGAAGATTGCTGATTTCATGATTTAATTGATGCATGGTTGCATTTTGCTCAATTAATTGGGCTGAATTTACACCGCCAATGATAAGAAAATTATCCTTTTTTCTATAGATTTGAACTAAAATAGAAGTGTTGTTTACCAAGGAAAAATCCCCAATGGTTAAAAATCCGTCAAAAATTAGCGGAACAGTATTGTCTAAAGACAAGATTTTATTAAAAGTTGGGTTGATAAGACTTTCATTTGGTTCACCCACAAAAAATGTACTTATGGCCTGGTTGGCATAAATTAATTTTTTATCAGCACTAAATAATGCAATACAAAGCGTATCATTTTTGGTTAATGCGTCATCGAATTCACTTTTCCATTCAGAAAAAAGTGAAAAAATTTGACTGCTTGGCATAATTTACATTATAGAATTTGAGGCTTCAATATCTTTGTTTGAAACTTTTACAAATATCTGAATATTTATTTGCATCCATTCATACAGCGGATAAATTTCTTCATAGCATTTTGGAGACAAATCAGTTTTAAATAATTGTAGCCATGTATTTAATTGTGCTGCCCAATAATTGGTGGTAAATCCGTGACTTCTATATGCGCTAAAGACCCACAAAACAGTTTCAACTAAAACATCGGGATTGTGATGTTTTAGAATCGATGAAATAAATCTGACATGATTTGCATGATTGTCTTTCATCATATTGATATTATTTTTCCCTGTAAGTTTTTCAATATCCAGTCTTTCCATCATCAATTTATTCATTTTTGAAATCAGTTGGTCTCCTTTCTGCTCAAATTCTTCTGAGGTTTTGTTGCTTACCTGTTTTAACTGTCGGGCTGTTTCCAATAGCAGGTTTTTGTCCATGTCAGCTTAGGTTTTTTATAAATAATTCTGTGCTGTATAAATCGGGAAGATATGTAGTGTGTGGATACTTTGAAAAAATATCTTGTCCGCCGTGCCTAAAAGCTTGTCCGCCAATTAAAATATTGAGATTGGGAAGTTCTTTATTTAGCAATTGTAGCATATTTTCAAGCACAGGTAAATTAAAATATAAACTCAAAGATATCGCCAGCAAATCAGGTTTTGTTGTTTTAACAAAACTTATGAGGTCTTTTGTTGGTGTATTGGCGCCCAAAAAATTCACATTCCAACCATTCATCTCAAAAACATTTGCTACCATTTTTATGCCTATCTGATGGAACTCGTTTTCCACACAAGTTAAAATGATGGTTTTATTGATTTTATGCTTAAAAGCAGTTTTAAGACCTTGCTCATTTAAAATCGCTTCAACGATAGCCGATGCCAGATGTTCTGAAGCAACACTTATTTTGTTATATTCCCATTGTTCGCCAACATCATAAAGTGCTTTTTTTATGACATTTTCATAAAGTTCGTTGACTGTAATTTTATTGTCCAGATAACTTTGCACCAATTCAGAACACCTTAAATGATTTCCGGACAACAAAAAATCCAGAAATGTCTTGTGACTAAAATTTAAAGTGTTTTTAACCATCGAATTATTTATTAAAATATTTTTGTAACAATGCTATTATTGCTTCAACTTTAATTGGCTTTGCAATATAATCATTACAACCGGCATTTATTGCTTTTTCTTTTTCCGATGAAAGCCCATAAGCTGTTTGAGCGATTATGATAATATCTTTGTTAAATTTACGGATTTGTCTTGTGGATTCATAACCATTCAACTCAGGCATTTTTACATCCATCAAAATTAAATCAATGTCGGGATGATTACGGCAAATTTCAACAGCTTCAATACCATTTTTTGCTATAATTGTTTCTGAACTAAACGCTGCAACCATTAATGAAAGCAAAGTTTC
>DATIRG010000604.1:0-2041 GCA_035470005.1 Lutibacter sp.
TTGCTGTAAACTGTGCTATTTTAGGAGGCTCATTATTCATGCAATCGCGCGAAATCCAATCATTGGGATTGGCTTTTAACTATTGTGTAAGCTCTGGAATTGGTTGGTTTTTAGCCATTTTAGCAATCGCTGCAATTCGTGAAAAAATTAGATATTCAAACGTTCCTGCTCCTTTAAGAGGATTGGGAATAACTTTTATTATCACTGGTTTAATGGCCATAGGTTTTATGAGTTTTGGAGGAATGCTAACAGGAGGCGATGAAGAAGAAACCACAAAACAAACAACTGTTGTTAAGCAAGTTGAGATTACAAAAGACGCTATTGACATAGCTAACAACGAAAAAGAAATTACAGAATAATGATTATATTAGCAGCAAGTACCGTAAACACAGTTTTAGCAGCAGTAATAGCTTTTTTAATTATCACACTATTATTGGTGGCGATATTATTGTATGTTAAACAAAAATTATCACCTTCTGGTCCTGTAAAAATTAGAATCAACGGTGAAAAGGAAATTGAAGTTTCATCTGGAGCATCATTATTAACCACTTTGGGCAACGCAAAAATATTTTTACCGTCTGCGTGTGGTGGTGGTGGAACTTGCCTTCAATGCGAATGTCACGTACATTCTGGAGGCGGAGAAGCTTTACCTACAGAAACACCTCACTTTAACCGAAAAGAATTAAAAGATGGCGTTCGTTTGGCTTGTCAAGTGAAAGTAAAACAGAATATGGATATCAGCATTCCTGAAGAAGTATTTGGTATCAAAAAATTCAGCGGAACTGTTGTAAGAAATTATAACGTGGCGTCTTTCATAAAAGAATTCGTTGTTGAAATTCCTGAAGATATGGGTTACAAAGCAGGTGGTTATATTCAAATTGAAATTCCTCCTTGCGAAGTCAATTTTTCAGATATTGATATTACTGCGCATCCTGAAGAACATGAAACACCAGATAAATTTAAAGAAGAATGGGATAAATTTGCTTTATGGCCTTTAAAAATGGTGAATAAGGAAACTGTTGAGCGCGCCTACTCTATGGCTTCATTTCCTGCTGAAGGAAAAGAAATTATGTTGAATGTTCGTATTGCAACACCGCCTTTTGACAGGGCTAAAAATGGTTGGATGAATGTAAACCCCGGGGTTGCCTCATCATATATTTTCTCTCGTAAAGCCGGAGACAAAGTAATCATTTCCGGACCTTATGGTGAATTCTTTATTAATGAATCTGAAGCTGAAATGTTGTATGTAGGTGGTGGTGCAGGAATGGCGCCAATGCGTTCGCATTTATATCACCTTTTCAAAACCTTAAAAACAGGAAGAAAAGTTACTTATTGGTACGGCGGACGATCAAAACGCGAATTGTTTTATACTGATCACTTCCGTAAATTAGAACAAGAATTCCCAAATTTTAAGTTTTACCTTGTACTGTCTGAACCTTTACCGGTAGATAATTGGGTGAACAAAAAAGACATCTACGATAACGAAGGAGACGGTTTTACAGGTTTTGTTCATAATGCAGTAATCAATGAATATCTATCGAAACACGAATCACCTGAAGATCTTGAATTGTATTTTTGCGGACCGCCATTAATGAACCAGGCAGTTCAAAAAATGGGTGAAGACTTTGGATTGGCTGATGAAAATATCAGATTTGACGACTTTGGAGGATAATCAACATCATTAAAAATAATAAACTAAATCCGATACCTCTGTGTCGGATTTTTTCATGTAACACTTTTAAAAAAATGAGCAGACCACTTACAAAACAAGAATTACATAATTTAGCGATGAACATCGTAGGTAAAGATTTGGAAGCTAAAGGTTATGAATTTATTGCCATAAACAGCCAATTAAAAAAGAATCCGCAGTTTGTGTGTATCGACAAAAGTAACGTTCGTTA
Organism: Lutibacter sp.; assembly: GCA_035470005.1. GTDB lineage: Bacteria > Bacteroidota > Bacteroidia > Flavobacteriales > Flavobacteriaceae > Lutibacter. Next base: position 1,902 of record DATIRG010000604.1, read on the forward strand.
TTTTGTTGTCGTAAAAGTGGTTGGTATATCTGAATACAACATTCCTTCCGATGTTATTTGGATGGAAACCATCAAATTGCACGCACAAAAAAACCAGGCCAAAGTGCTGTTTGCAAATGTGGGATTGGGCAATGTTTCCA
>DATIRG010000605.1:0-4737 GCA_035470005.1 Lutibacter sp.
GGTGATTGCACCCGACAGTCCACAAAGTGGCATGGGGCACGCAATTACCATCAATGAAACGTTGTATTGCGATCTCATAAAAATTGATGACGGACCCCAAAAAGAGTATCAATCTTCGGGAACCCCCGCCGATTGCGTAAAGTTGGCTGTAAGTGAAATTTTAGACAGACGGCCAGATTTGTGTGTTTCCGGGATAAATCATGGTTCAAATTCATCCATTAACGTCATTTATTCGGGAACGATGAGCGCCGCTGTGGAAGCAGGTGTGGAAGGAATTCCAGCTATCGGATTTTCATTGCTCGATTATTCCTGGAATGCCAATTTTGAACCTTTAAAAGCCTATATCAAAAAAATAGCGTTGAATGTTTTGGAAAACGGATTGCCGGATGGCGTTGTGCTGAATGTTAACTTTCCAAAAAGCGAAACTTTTAATGGCATTAAAATCAGCCGTCAGGCGCGTGCAAATTGGGTGGAAGAATTTGACAAACGTGTGAATCCGCAAGGAAAAACGTATTTTTGGCTTACAGGAAAATTTGTAAATATGGACAAGGGCGAAGACACGGATGAGTGGGCGCTGGCAAACAATTATGTTTCCGTTGTTCCTGTTCAATTTGACTTGACCGCGCATCATTTTTTGCAAAAATTAAACGGTTGGAATTTGTAAATTAGCGTTCAACTCACTAAATTTAAGATATGAAAAAGGAAATTCTTATTGGTTTTTTGGTCGCTTTGGTGGCAACTTCTTTTGGCTGTTTTTTGTTTATTGAATTCTTTTCACCTTTAGATTTTGAAAAAAGTTTAGAACTTATAAAAGAAGGAAATTTAGAGGGAAAAATATTGGTACTGGGTGCCATTGCTAAATTTTTTGTGTTTTTTGTATTCTTAAAAAAGAAACAAATTAACAGGGCCAGAGGCGTAATTATGGAAACTTTTTTAATCGCTTTTATTGTTTTATTGTTAACATTATTTAAAAACTAAACTCTGCATGAAGTATTATATTATCGCTGGCGAAGCTTCGGGAGATTTGCACGGATCCAATTTAATGAAGGCGTTGATGGAGAAAGATCCTTCTGCCGAAATTAGATTTTGGGGCGGCGATTTGATGCAACAGGTTGGCGGCGTTTTGGTGAAACATTATCGCGATTTGGCGTTTATGGGTTTTGCCGAAGTATTTATGAATTTAAGGGAAATTTTTAAAAATATAAGTGTTTGCAAAAATGATATCCTAAATTTTAAACCTGATGTGTTGATTTTGATAGATTATCCCGGATTTAATATGCGGATTGCTGAATTTGCAAAAAATAAGGATATTAAAGTTCATTATTATATTTCACCTCAAATTTGGGCATGGAAGGAAAACCGTATCAAAAGTATCAAACGCGATGTGGATGAAATGTATGTGATTTTGCCTTTTGAAAAGGATTTTTACGAGAAAAAACACCATTTTCCGGTGCATTTTGTGGGACATCCTTTAATTGATGCCATTGCCGACAGAACCCAAATGGATGAAAATACGTTTCGGGAAATACACCAACTCAATGAAAAACCAATCATTGCTTTATTGCCGGGAAGCAGAAAGCAAGAAATTAAAAAAATGCTTTCGGTCATGTTAAACATCGTCGAAAAATTCCCCGATTTTCAGTTTGTGATTGCCGGCGCGCCAAGCCAGGATTTTGAATTTTACGAGCAATTTATCACCAAAGACAATGTGAAATTCGTGCCAAACAAAACCTATGATTTATTGTCTGTTTCCTACGCCGCCATTGTCACTTCAGGAACGGCAACCCTGGAAACGGCGTTGTTTAAAATTCCGCAGATAGTTTGTTATAAAACCAGCAACGTTTCCTACCAAATTGGCAAGCGTTTGGTGAAATTGAAATTTATTTCGCTGGTAAATCTTATTATGGACAAAGAGGTGGTGAAAGAATTGATTCAGGATGATTTTAACGAACAAAATTTAGAGAAAGAGCTACACAAAATTATTGATGGTTACCAGCGCGCCTTGATGTTTATAGATTATTACGATTTGGAGAAAAAACTCGGAGGCAAAGGCGCTTCCAAAAAAGTGGCTGAATTAATCATAGAAAAATCGCTGAAATAAATAAATATTTCAGCGATTTTTAATTGTTAAGGTTTTTTATTGAGATTACTTGCAAAGACCTTCCAAAGTATCTTCAATATTTCCCGGAGTGCTCACAATTTTCATAAAAGTTCCCATACTTAATTCAGGCCAGCTCACTGCCAATCTGTATTTGCCCGGAAGCATCGTGGCTTTTTTACCCTGTAAAATAATTTCATAAGGCATGGCAGCAACATTATCTTCCCCAATAATTGGCAAGAAATATGACTCTCCCTTTGCTTTATCCTGAAGTCCAATACCAAAAACTGCAACATTTTCTTTTTCATACACCAGTTTATAAACCAAAACGGTTGCGCCTTTTTTGGCTCTCAAATTGGCTTCTATTGTTTTCACGCCTTGTTCAAAAGATGAAAATTCATTAAGTGTAACAGCGTCTGTAAAGTAAGGCATCATTACTTTATAATGATATTTTTTTAAATTTTCTGTTTTTACAGTACCACCAAATGGTTTAAACTCTTTGCCAACTGTTGAAAAAGTAGTTTTTAAGTCGGTAGTAACTTTTTGAAATGTGCTTTTATAAGTATTGTAATTGTCGCCCAAATATGCTCTTAAAATATATTCCGGATTTGTATACGACATAGTGACTTTTCCGTTTTTTTCAACCAAGCCAACTTTAAATACTGCGGCAAGTGCGCCCCTGTCGGTAACTTTTACAACGGTATTTTTCAAATCAGTTCTTGTAAAAGCAATCACTTTTAAAGTGCTTTTGTTTGATGGACTGTAAGTCCCTAAAATTGTAAAAGAATTGTTTTGTAATGCTTTGGTAATTTTTTCGGAAGCCTGTTGCATGCTTTCTGTTGTTTCGCCAATTTTCAGATACGGCGATAAATTTTGTCCGAAGGAACCAGTGCTAAAAATTAAAATAAAAAGAAGGCTGATAAAGATGTTTTTCATGGTATAAATTTTATAAATCGATCAAAATTACCCTTAAAGAAAGCGGTCAATAGTGATAAAAATCAGTCTGTAACAATTGTTACCGGCATTTTGGTTTAAAAATCATATTATATATTTTCCAATCTTATTGTTTTTTTATTAACTTTATCCTGCTATGATAAAGTTTTTAAAATTTATTCCGGTTCAACTTACCTTCTTTTTGATAGTCGGAATTATCACAGGAAATTATTTCAGTATACAAACTTTGCATTTGGCGGTTGTTTTTGGAACATTAATGTTACTTTTTACTGCTGCTTATTTTTATGCAAATAAACAATTTCAAACACCACTTTTATTTCCCGTGTTCGTTTTTTTGCTTTCTTTTTTCATTGGGTTGGGAACCATTACGTTTAAAAATCAGCTAAACAAAAAAAAGCATTATTCCAATCAACTTCAATTTTCAGAAAGTATTCCGGCGGCGGCTTTAATTTCAATTAATGGCGTGCTGAAATCAACAGCCTATTACGACAAATATGAAGCGGAAGTCTATCAGCTAAATGGAAAAAAATCTACCGGTAAAATTTTGGTTAACATTCAAAAAGACAGCCCAAAACGCCAGTTGCAGGTTGATGATCGCTTGGCGGTTAAAATGGTTTTCACAGAAATTGCGGAGCCTTTAAATCCGTATGGTTTTAATTACAAAAAATACTTGCAGCAGCAACAAATTCACCATCAAATTTATGGAGATAATTCCCAATATTTAAGGTTGACTAGAACAAAACAAACAGTAAGGGGAATTGCTGCCAGCATAAGAGAAAAAATAACGAAATCATTGATTCATTACGGATTCAAGAACGATGAATTGGCCGTGGTAAATGCCTTGCTTTTGGGACAACGGCAAAACCTTACAAGCGAATTGCAGCAAAGTTATATAGGTGCCGGAGCCATTCATATTTTGGCGATTTCCGGGCTGCACATCGGAATTATTCTGCTGATTTTAACGGCAGTTTTTAAGCCGATTCACTATTTTAAGCAGGGGAAATTTGCGGCATCAATCATGATAATTACCATTTTGTGGATGTACGCTATCATTGCCGGTTTGTCTCCTTCGGTGGTCAGAGCGGTGGCCATGTTTACCGCAATTGCGATTGCGATGCAGGTAAACCGACCTTCAAGTACTTATAAAACTTTGATTATTTCTATGTTTTTCTTGCTGTTGTTCAATCCGTACTATTTGTTTGAAGTCGGATTTCAGCTGAGTTATTTGGCGGTTTTCTCCATTGTGTGGATTCAACCTAAATTGTATCATTTATGGAAACCGAAATTTTGGTTCTTGGATAAAACATGGCAATTGTTGACGGTTTCATTGGCAGCGCAAATTGGCGTTTTGCCATTGAGTTTGTATTATTTTCATCAATTTCCCGGATTGTTTTTTGTGTCGAATTTGGTGATTATTCCTATATTGGGAATTATTTTAACTGCCGGAATTTTGATTATCATCTTGTCGGTTCTACAAATTGCACCGCAATTTTTGGTTGATGCTTTCATTTTTGTTATTCGGCAAATGAATTATTTTGTGGCTTGGGTTGCCAATCAGGAATATTTTATCATACAACAAATTTCGATGTCGTTTCTGCTGATGGTCACATTTTATGCACTATTGTTTTTTGGATTAAAATGGACAGAGAAAAAAGTTTTTTACCGATTTGCATTGGTTTTAATTT
>DATIRG010000606.1:0-13059 GCA_035470005.1 Lutibacter sp.
ATTTTATTTTTTAGCGGTACAGCTGCTGTTCGCCATTAATCATTCCCTTTTGTATCAAAATTTGTGAGGCTCGTTTCATTTAGTTTATCAGAATTTTAAGCGTTTTTATTTTATCTTCAAATTTAAGCTGCACAAAATACAAGCCTTGTGCTAAATTAGAGATATCCGTTGTCGGATTTAATTTTGAAATTGTTTCAGATTGAAGGCGTTTTCCCAAAACATTATAGATAATAAGATCCATTTCACTTACCTGATTGGGAAATTTGAATTTTAATTCGGTGATGGCCGGATTTGGATAGGCAACAACTTCCAAAATCTCTTCAGTTTCTTCTTCATTCAGCAGTTTAAAAACAGATTCAAAATTGGGAATTCCATAACCTTCCTGAGGGGTTGGACTGTTATATAAATGTGCAGACTCTTTTACCATTTTGATTATTTCTGCATTGGTTTTGCTTGGAAAAGCCTGCCACAAGCAAGCAACAACGCCGGTCAACACCGGTGAAGAAAACGAGGTACCGTTTGAAGTGGTGATATTTCCCGAAGCATTTACAATATAAACTCCTGCACCCTGCGCGCAAACATCGGGCTTTACACGATTGTCAGCCGTGGGACCGTAAGAACTAAAATTGGCAATAGCACCAGTTGCATTCACAGCACCAATACTTAAAACCGATGCAGCATCGGCAGGCGCACTGATATAACGCCAGGAAACATTTCCTTCATTCCCAGCCGAATTAACCACGATCATCCCGCGCGAAAATGCAATCTCTGCGCCACGGGAAATAAAAGCCGTTTTTCCGTCCATATCCGCATACACATAATTGTATTTTGCGTTGTCGAAAGTGGTATATCCTAAGGATGTATTAATGACATCAACCCCCAAACTGTCAGCTTTTTCAGCAGCTTCCACCCACAAACTTTCTTCCAAAGGCGTTTCATTTGCATAATCTTCGGAAATAAACAGGTAAAATTTTGCGTCGGGCGCCGTACCTATAAACTGATTGTCAACATAACCCGCAATGGTTGATAAAACTGACATTCCGTGATAATTGCCGGTATAAAAATTTTCATTTCTGTTGACAAAATCGTAGCCTCCTAAAATTTGGTTGTTATCTCTCAGTCTTTGAAAAGCAGCAAATTTATCTACATTCGGAAAGCCTGCATCAATAATGGCGATTTGCATGCCCTGACCCGTAAAGTTGTTTTCATGAAGCACATCTCCTTTTAACATCTGAATTTGGTTGGACGCATTTCCGTAGTTAAAATTGGAAAAATCCAATTTATTTGATTTTTTATCAACTTTTTCCTGCTTTCTGTTTTTACCCGAAAGATTTAAGGATTTATTGGCAAATTCTATTTTGCTTACAAAACTTAAAATCAATAATTTAGAAATATCCGCTTGCGTTCCCTGAATATGCAATGCGTTTAGCCATTTCGATTTGGCTTTAACCGCAATTCCGGTCGCGTTTTTAATTTGTGTGATATACACGTTTTCTATAGGAATATCTTTAGCATCAAGCACAATATTGTAACGCATTCTTCTGTCCAAAGCGCGTTGCGACAACATGGTTAAAGGCGAAGCTATAAATGAAGTTTGGCTTGGTTTGTCTTTGAAAAAAATCCAGGCATCTTCCACTTGTGCCGAAGCACTATTTAGTGAAAATAAAAATAAGACTGTTAAAAATAGTTTTGCTCTCACGATTCAATTAATATAGCAGTTAAGCATCGAAAGTACTCAATTAAATTGAAAGTATAAATTTATACTTTATGAAATCACCCCAGAACCCAACAATTCGTCTTTTATGTACCAGGCCACAAACTGACCTTCAGTAATGGCAGATTGCCTGGTTTTGAATTCCACATACAAGCCGGTTTCCACTTTGTATAAAGTGGCTTCATCCAATGCCTGACGGTAGCGAATACGAGCCAAAACGGATAATTTTTCTCCATTTTTCAGCGCCAAATCTGGCCTGATCCAATGCAATTCTTCGTTGGACACAAACAACACCTTGCGGTACAAACCAGGATGGTCTTTGCCTTCTCCTGTATAAATTACGTTTTCAATGACGTCGGTATCAATCACAAACAACGGTTCTTTGGTGCCGCCAACCGCCAATCCTTTGCGCTGGCCTTTGGTGAAATAATGCGCACCCTGGTGTTTTGCCACTATTTTTCCGTTGGAAATTTGGTACTTATATTTTGTGGCGAAAAAAGCCAATTCATCTCCCTTTGAATTAAATAAAGGAATTTCTCTGTTATATATTTCTGAATTTTCAGGTATCTGAACTATAACACCTTCTTTGGGTTTTAATTTCTGTTGCAAAAACTCCGGCAAACGCACTTTTCCGATAAAACACAATCCTTGAGAATCTTTCTTTTCCGCAGTGATTAAATCCTGCTCAGCAGCTATTTTACGAACTTCAGGTTTTGTCAATTCCCCTATCGGAAATAAGGCTTTCGACAATTGCTCTTGTGATAACTGACATAAAAAATAGGACTGATCCTTATTTTTGTCCTTTCCTGCCAACAGTTTATAGACGGTTTCTCCATTGATTAGCTCCTCACCTTTTCGGCAATAATGTCCGGTTGCCACATAATCTGCTCCCAATTCCAAGGCAATTTTCAAGAAAGCATCAAATTTTATTTCTCGGTTGCATAACACATCCGGATTCGGCGTGCGCCCCAGTTCGTATTCTTTGAACATATAATCCACAATACGCTCTTTGTATTCTTCGCTTAAATCCACCACCTGAAACGGGATGCCCAATTTATCGGCCACCAACATGGCATCGTTGCTGTCTTCCAGCCAAGGACATTCATTGGAAATGGTTACCGAATCATCGTGCCAGTTTTTCATGAACAGGCCAATCACCTCATGGCCCTGTTCCTTTAACAAATAGGCCGCAACACTGCTATCCACACCACCCGAAAGTCCGACAATTACGCGTTTCATTTTGAATTCATTTTAGTTTGCAAAGATAAGGATAAGTTTATTGAACAAAAAGTTAATGTTCAAAGATTGAAACCATTCGAAAATTTATTGGCTAAATAAATCTAAAGAACTCACTTATCTTAAAATAAGGCACAAAAAAAAGCCTATCAGAATGATAGGCTCTACTTTGTAAAAAGGCAATTATATATTAAATAACTTTTACATTAACTGCGTTTAATCCTTTTTTACCTTCCTGCAAATCGAATTCAACTTCGTCACCTTCGCGTACTTCGTCGATTAATCCAGAAATGTGTACAAAATGTTCTTTGTTCGAACCATCTTCTTTTATGAATCCAAATCCTTTAGCTTCATTGAAGAATTTTACTGTCCCTTTACTCATCTTTAAAAAATTTTAAAATAATATTAGCCGCAAATATAATAATTAATTCTTAATTCCCAAATTTTTTAAAAAAATATTTTTTAATTGGTAAAGAGCATTATACTAACATGTTATAAATTGCTTTATTGCTATTTTTTAATAAAATTTTACCGGTTTTATCTGCTGAAAACTGGTACTGTAAATATTTTTTTTCAAAATATTAATTGAAATAAAACCGATGTTAAACATCATACTATTAAATCAGGTACACATTCATAAATTCTCACTTAAATATATTTACTTGTTTTGACTTTAAGAATATTATTTTTGTTTAACTAAATATAAGTTTTAGTTAACAACTATATTATTATATTCTGAGTTATAAATCTGCTTAATTTTTTATCTAAATCATTGACTTAAAAACAAGTACAATTATTTATTTCTTTAAATTGGAAAAAATATCTATTTGTTAAATATATGTTAAATATATATTTTGTTTAATCAATTATACTTTTCGTTAAACAATATTATTTACATTTGTCTAAATCTAAAACTAAAAAAAATGAAAAACTTAGCAAAATTTTTAAGCCTTATGTTGATTGTCTTATTGCCGTTAAGTGCAATGTCTTGTGATGACAATAATGATATGGATGAACCGGAAACAAATACTATCGCTGATTTTGTGGCTGGTAACAGTAATTACAGCAGTCTGTTGGCTGCATTAATAAAAGCCGATTTAGTTAATACATTAAAAGGCGCTGGACCTTTTACCGTATTTGCCCCTGATAACGCTGCTTTCAGCTTATTTTTATCTGCAAACGGCTTTGCAAATCTTGATGCCGTGCCAGTTTCAGCTTTAAAACAAATTTTATTGAATCACGTTGTAAGCGGTGCCGTAAAATCTACCGATCTTACTACGGGCTACATTTCAACCTTATCAACAGCAGCACCTAACAATTTAAACATCAGTATGTTTGTGAATACAAGCGGTGGTGTAAAGTTAAATGGAGTTTCTGAGGTAACTGGCGCAAACAATATATTAGATAATGGTGTTGTACACTTGGTAAATAAAGTAATTGGATTGCCAACAGTGGTTACTTTTGCCACTGCAGACCCAACATTTTCAACTTTGGTGGCTGCTTTAACCAGGGCTGATCAGCCAAATTTTGTGAGTGTATTGTCAACTGCGAACGGAACTGCTCCAGCACCATTTACAGTTTTTGCACCAACGAACAATGCTTTCGGTGCACTTTTAACTGAATTAGGAGTGAGCGGATTAAGCGCGATTAATACCGCTACCCTGACAGCTACCTTAAACCATCACGTGGTTGCTGGTGCAAATGTGCGATCAACTGCCTTAACGAATAATATGACTGTCGGGACTTTAGGCGGTAATATTACAGCAAACATTACTGGCGGCGCAAAATTAACAGATGCCAATGGAAGAATCAGTAATATTGTTGCCGTTAATGTCCAAGCTACCAATGGCGTGATTCATGTAATTGATAAAGTAATATTGCCGAAATTAAACTAAACCCTTTTTTTACTCCAATTTTCCTGAAAAGCTTTCCTTAAATTTAAGGAAAGCTTTTTTATTTTTCTACGGGAAATTTCCCCTCTTCACCCCATTCCGCCCATGAACCATCGTACAAAACATTTTTGTTTTCAGCAATCAGTTCGCTTGCCAATAAAATGATGCAGGCCGTAATTCCGGAACCACAAGTAAAAACCAACGATTGGTTTTTACTATTCAAATTGGTGAAAATTTTGGTCAGTTCCTTTTTTGATTTCATTTTTCCTTTTTCCAGCACTGTTTCAAAAGGAAGATTTATAGAATTTGGAATGTGTCCGCTCGACATATTTTCCCTGGGTTCAGGAATCATCCCTGAAAATCTTTCTTCGGAACGCGCATCTAGCACCTGAAACTTTTTTGATTCGATATTTTCCATCAAAGCAGCAGCATCAATCACCAAATCTGATCGGTATTCAGCCTTAAAATTTCCCGGTAAAGTTTTATTCTGTTGAATTGGTTCCGTTTGTAAATTTTCATTTTTCCAAGCAGACAATCCGCCGTCCAAAACCGCTATTTGGGAATAGCCCATCGCCCTAAACATCCACCAAACTCTGGGACTTGTGTAAACGCCCAAATTATCATAAACAACAATCAAACTTTCATTGTTGATCCCTAATTTTCGGCATTCATTTTCAAAAATCCTTTCGTTGGGAATCATATTAGGAATTGAACTTTCCTTGTCCAAAAATACGGTTTCCATATCAAATTTACGGGCACCTTTAATTTGGATATCCTTAAATTCGGGGATTAAATTTGATTTGTTTTCCCTCGGGCTCGCATCTAAAATAATCAGGTTTGGGTTTTCGATATTTTCAAAAAGCCAGGTTGCGGAAACTACCGGATTTAAATTTATATCAGCGTTCATATTAAAAAAGGATTAATGCAATCGGTAAATTTCCCTGATATCTTCCAGTATTTTTTCAAAATCAATTTTTAAATCGATCAATTTACCACTTTGAATGTCCCAAACCCAACCATGAACCGTAATCCGTTTTTCAAGCAACGCTTTTTGAACATCGGCAGTTTTTAGCACATTAACGCATTGTTCCTGCACATTTAATTCAACCAGCCTGTTGTATTTTTCATCTTCGCAGTCTATTAAATTGAGTTCGCTTTTATGTAATCTGTATACGTCGCGTATATTTCGCAACCACGGATTTAACAATCCCAGATCTTCCGATTGCATGGCCGCTTTTACACCCCCGCAATAATAATGGCCACAAATCACCAAATGTTTAACTTTTAAATGTGTCACCGCATAATTGATAACCGACATCACATTTAAATCGGTATTTGGCACCATGTTGGCAATGTTTCTGTGCACGAATACATCTCCAGGCTGAACGCCCATTAATTCTTCAGCAGAAACACGGCTGTCAGAACAGCCGATATACAAAATTTCTGGACTTTGGCCGGATGACAAATTTTTAAAATATTTTTCATCAATTTGAAGCCTTTCTTCAATCCATTTTTTATTGTTGCTAAAAATTTTCTCGATATTCAATTTGCTTAATTTTTAAATTATTCTTTTATTTTATTTACTGTAGTAGCTTCCCCATTTTCAAAATATTCCCAATTTCCGACTTTTAGGTCATTTTCATAATCACCTTTACGAACAAGTTTGCCGGCTAACTTGTAATATTTTGCTGGCCCGTGCAATTTTCCGTTTTCATAATGTAAATCATCCAATACTATTCCTTCAGATGAATACCGAAGCAAATTGCCGTGTAATTCACCATTTTTATACATAGCGGTCTGGGCCTTTTTTCCTGCAGAAAAAAAAGTTGTGGAGATGCCGTTAAGCAAGCCGTTTTCATAATTTTCTTCTGAAACAATCGTTTTTCCGTCGGTATTGTAATAGGTCCATTTTCCGATGCGGTTCAATCCGTTCATACTTCCTTCGCTTTGCAGCATTCCGTCCTCATAAAAATAACTTACTTTGGCAATATCACTGCCTTCAGAAAAAGATTTAACAAGCATTGGATGCTTCGTGTTTTGTTCACTAAAATAGTTAAAAACACCAATTTCTTTACCTTCAAAAAACTGGCCTTCATAACGGATATTCTTGTTGTCGTAGTATTTTTTCCATACTCCGGTGCGCCTTCCCTGCGCATCCAACTGATTTATTTTTTCTTGCGCTATTGAGGCTCCGGACATCAATAATATCAGAAAAAAGAACAAACTTTTAACTTGTAGCATTTTCATAATCCTTTATATTTATTCAACTTTTATTGAATTCGCCCAATCGTACAATATTTGGTACTGATTCTCCGTCAGTTTTGATTCCTTATGAATCAACAAATAACTTTTCAACGGCATTTCCCGATCATTCAGCACTTCTTTTATATTTTTAATAATATGACTTTTTTGGTCTTTGTTATACGCAGCCCATTCAGAAAAATTTAAATGTTCTTTTCCTTCATTCACATGTTGCGCCAAAAACCACGATGAAGGCGCAATTTCGCTGTACCAGGGATATTTTGTGGAATTTGAATGGCAATCCGCACAAGACGTCTGAATAATTTTAGTCACTTCAACCGGAATTTCCATCACTGTGCTCATGGCGTTCATTTCATTTTTTGACTCATTTTTTTCAGGGCGTATAAACTGAATTAAAATCAATACAACCAACAATCCTAAGAATACTTTTTTCATCTGTTTAAATTTTATTTTTTATCGGTAACAGATGCTGTTCGCCATTAATCATTCCCTTGTGTGTCAAAATTTGTATTGCTCGTTTCATCATTTATAATTTTAATATTTCTTGTAATTTTTCTTCTGAAATGGTTAGCAATTTAGATTTCATCAATCTTGGCGTTAATTCTTTCCATTTACTGTTTTGCTTAAAAATATTTTTGAAAATAGCTTTTGCCTCGTTTAGCTCTCCATTATTTGCCAAAGTTACGGCATACCAATATTTCATCTCCAAATTATCGGGATTTAATTGTTGCGCTTTCATATAATGTTCTTTTGCCAATATATTGTTGCCAACTTCCACCGCCAAATCGCCTTTATTCATAAAATCATAGGCTGTATGCACGGTAAGCAGCCTGCGCATTTCCTTTAACGGGTTTTCGCTGTCTTCCACGCGCAAATCCACCGTTTTATCTTCCCAGCTGTTTCCGGTTGACTTGGCTTTAACAACCAAAATTGCGGCCGATTGTTTGCCACGAATGTCGCCGCCTTCATTTTGGGCCGCTTCCATAGCCGCCAACATCCTTTCGGCCAACGTACCTTTTGCGTTTTTAAAAGCTTGAGCCATCGCAGGCCAAACGGTATTTTTATCCATTAAATTTGCCTGAACCGAAAAATTATCTCCAACTAGATGTCCGGCCGCTTCTATGCAATTTTTTCCTGTATATGCTGCAGCATTGCCGTGCACGTCTAAAATTGCCAGCTGACGTACTTCCCTGCCTTCGTCCAATTCCAATAAAGTTTCTACGGCCATTTTTGGCGTCAGTCCATTTTCAAGCAAACTTAATCCGCGCGGACCAAAAGACGGATTTACAAACGACTGGGTGGCAACCACGCCAACCCCAGCTTTTCCCCAAATCACCGATGTTCCCACAGAAAACCAATGAGATTGCACCGCAACACCCATTTCGCCGGTTACCGTATCTCTGGCAACAATGGAATACGTGTGTGCAAAAGGTTGCTTTTTGGAATAAACTTGCTGAGAAATAACTGGAAAACTACATAATAGTGCCATAACTATCAGAATTGAAGACCTCATAATATGTGAATTTTAAAAAATTAAAGATATGCCAAACTTTTTGTAAATTTAGGAATAATTTTTTTTGATCATGGGAATTTCTAATTTTTGGTTTTACACCATAATGATTGTGGTGATTTTGCATGTAGTTGTAGGTTTTGCCTATTTGCTTTTTAAATTAACCCCGAAAAAAAAGACAAAAAAAGAAGATGAATTAGCGGAAAAAGACAATTTTTAATTCCGTCTTCGATATTTCGTCATACGTCCTGCCTGCCGGCAGGCAGGCTTCTGTCTTCGGTCTTCTGACTTTTAAACTTTTTACTTCAAACTAATGTTTATTTGATTAATTTTACACCTTTCAATATAAAACTAAAAAATGTCTTTAACCAATTTGAATGCCATCTCGCCAATTGATGGCAGATACCGAAACAAAGTAGCTCCTTTGGCGCTGTTTTTTTCAGAAGAAGCGCTCATTAAATACCGCGTAAAAGTAGAAATTGAATATTTTATTGCATTATGCGAAATTCCGCTTCCGCAATTGGCCGATTTTAATGCATTGCTTTTTGTTGATTTAAGAAGAATTTATCTAGATTTTTCTACGGATGATGCACAAAAAATTAAAGACATCGAGAAAATTACGAATCACGATGTGAAAGCCGTGGAATATTTTATCAAAGATAAATTCGACCTGTTAAATTTACACAACTATAAGGAGTTTATTCACTTCGGACTGACTTCCCAGGATATTAACAACACCGCAATTCCATTATCTATAAAAGACGCTTTTGATGCTGTTTATTATCCGGATTTGAAATTGCTTTTGGACAAACTAGATCAATTGGCAAACGATTGGGCAGAAATTCCTATGTTGGCAAGAACGCACGGCCAGCCTGCTTCCCCAACGCGTTTGGGTAAAGAAATCGCTGTTTTTGTTGAACGCATTCAACAACAGCTAAAACAACTGAAAAACATTCCTTTTGCCGCAAAATTTGGCGGTGCCACGGGAAATTACAATGCGCATAAAGTGGCGTTTCCGGCAACAGACTGGAAAGCCTTCGGATCTCATTTTGTAGAGACTATTTTGGGATTGCACCATTCTTTTCCAACCACACAAATTGAACATTACGACCATTTGGCTGGAATTTTTGACGCATTAAAACGCATTAACACCATTATTATCGATTTTGACAGAGACATTTGGACCTATGTTTCTATGGATTATTTTAAACAAAAAATTAAAGAAGGCGAAGTAGGCTCTTCAGCGATGCCGCATAAAGTGAATCCGATTGATTTTGAAAATTCTGAAGGTAATCTGGGCATTGCGAATGCCATTTTTGAACATTTATCGGCAAAATTGCCTTTATCAAGATTGCAGCGCGATTTAACCGATTCAACCGTGCTCAGAAATATTGGCGTTCCGTTTGCGCACACAATTATTTCCTTCAATTCAACGTTAAAAGGATTGGACAAATTAATTATCAACAAAGAAAAATTTGCAGAAGATTTAGAAAATAATTGGGCGGTGGTTGCGGAAGCTATTCAAACAATTTTGCGCAGAGAAGCCTATCCAAATCCGTATGAAGCCTTGAAAGGACTGACTAGAACCAACGAAAAAATCACCCAAAAATCGATGGCCGATTTTATTGATGGCTTAACGGTTTCTGATGCCATCAAAAAAGAATTAAAATCCATAACCCCAAGTAATTACACCGGAATATAATGAAAAAACTGATACTGTTGCCCTTATTGCTAGTCGTGCTGCTTTCTTGTAAAGATGAAAATAAAGCACCAGATGCCGATCGATTTAAATCGGGGACTTTTGAAATTCCTGCCGGTCAAGGTTATGAAAAAACCCTTATCATCAGACAAGATTCGATTCAAATTGAAAAATATGAAGACAGGATTGATACGCTTTCCATTTCCTGGAAAAACAATTTTAATTACACACTTAATATGTTGCATCCAAAAACGGCCATTGATGAAGATCCGATTCATATAAAAATCACCAATATCAAAGACAATTCTTATGAATTTGAAGCAGTGATTGGACATTCAAATTATGTTCAAAAAGGCGAAATTACAAAAACCTCAAACTAAAATTTTATGGAAATATTTTTACACGCAGACGCTTGGATAGCGCTTTTAACGCTTACTTTTTTGGAAATTGTCCTGGGAATAGACAATATTATTTTTATTTCCATTGCCGCAGGAAAACTGCCAAAAGACCAGATTAAAAAAGCCACAAGAATCGGTTTGGTTTTGGCGATGCTTTTTAGAATTGCGTTGTTATTCGGTATTTCCTACTTAATTTCAATGAAAGATCCTTTTTACTCAATTGACTTATACTGGTTAAAATTTGGGGTAACGGGGCAAAGCGTCATCTTAATTTTGGGCGGACTCTTTTTGTTGTACAAAAGCACCAGTGAAATTAGAGATAAAGTGGAAGGCATTGCGCATGAAGCAACTTCTTCAACAAAAGTAAAGTTTGCCACTTTGCGAGGCGTAATCATACAAATTGTGATGATTGACATCGTTTTTTCTTTTGATTCTGTTTTAACTGCTGTCGGAATGACCAACGGAGTACCCGGCGCATTACTTATTATGGTAACTGCAGTGGTAATTTCCATGATTATTATGATGATTTTTGCTACACCAGTCGGCCGATTTGTAAATGCGCACCCAACCATACAAATGTTGGCCTTGTCGTTTTTAATCTTAATCGGTTTTATGTTAATTACAGAAGGTGCTCATTTGTCGCATGCAGAAATATTTGGCCAGCAAGTTGGTGCCATACCAAAAGGATATTTATATTTTGCCATCGCTTTTTCATTGGGTGTTGAAGCATTAAATATGCGGGTGAGAAAAGGAAAACACATCATCAAGGTTAGTGAAACAACTATTTTTGACGAAAAACCGAAAGATAACGAAACGACTCATCAATAATTCGTTATTTTTTATCGTATTCAATGCTATTTTGGTTTGTTTATAATCGAAATATTTTTGTAAAATTCAAATAGCAATCAGGGAATTATCCCAAACATCTTTTATAAACTTATTTAACAAAAACCCCTAAATTTAGGGGTTTTTATAGTTTTATTTGGTCCTTAAACTAACATTCTGCATAAAATCATTTTATTATTAAAGCAATTTTAGTAATTTAATGGATATGGGGTAATCATTAGATATCATGTCATAAATGTTACATATCACTGTAACGTTTATTACTGCGTTACGTTTCAGCCCCAACTACTTTTGCGTCGAACAAAAAAAATAAATTATGCAACTAAATAAAAGTGTATTCATTGTGTTTTTTCTTTTCAACGTTTTAATCGTTAGCGCACAGCAAGAAATAATTTCTCTTGATGAAGTGTTGGAAAAGGTAGAAAAGAACAATTATGCCATTAAAATTTCAAACCAAGATTACAATGCTGCCAAGGCAGATTTCAATCAGACAAATTCCATTTTTTTACCAAATATTTCCATTTCCCATACGGCCATTACAACTACAAATCCGTTGATGGCATTTGGTTCAAAATTAAATCAGGAAATACTGACGCAAGCCGATTTTAATCCGGCACTTTTAAATGATCCGAATGAAATTAAAAATTTCGCCACTAAAATCGAGATTCAGCAACCTATTTTTAATGTGGACGGATTGTTTATGCGAAAAGCGGCAAAAGCAAAAATGAACGCGGTTGAATTGCAGTCGGTAAGAACAAAAGATTATATAAAACTGGAAGTTGTTAAAGCCTATATGCAATTGCAAGTGGCATATAAAGCAGTGGAAGTTTTGGAAAAAGCAAAAGAAGCCGCGCTTGAAAACAAAAAAATAGCAGACAATAGTTTTAAACAGGGCTATATGCAAAAAGCCGATATTTTATCGGTGGAAGTTCATATGACCGAAGTTGAAAATCAGTTGTTAAGTGCCAAAAGCAGTGTGCAAAACGCGTCAGACAACCTTAAATTTTTAATGGGCGAGCAAAACGAAACGGTTTTAAAACCATCATCGGAATTAAAAGCAGAACTGGATTTGGCCATTTATAACGAAAACCTTTCCCAAAACAGGGCTGATATTGATGCGATGCAACAAAGTACCGAAGCGTACACCAATATGCATAAAGCAAATAAAATGGGTTATTTACCAAGTTTAAACGCGTTTGGAAGTTATGAAATGTACGACGATCAACTATTTGGCACCGATGCAAAAGGGTATTTGGTAGGCGCACAATTGTCGTGGAATGTGTTCGACGGGTACAAACGTATCGGTAAAATTCAAAAAAGTAAAGCAGAACTTGACAAAGCAGAAATTAGCCTGGATCAATATAAAAATCAGAGCAATTTAGATTACAATATGGCGAAACGCCAGCTTAAAGATGCTGAAAACAAACTGATGCTCACAAATTTGGCTTCAGAACAATCAAAAGAAGCGTTGAGAATAAGAACAAACAGGTTTGAACAAGGTT
>DATIRG010000607.1:0-1544 GCA_035470005.1 Lutibacter sp.
GGAATCAACATTCCGAAATATAAAGCGCCACTGTACGGACAAAATGCTAACGCAAAAACAGCGCCTATTAAAAATGAGCCTAGCAATCCTTTATCCTGAAATTTTTCAGAAAGTTTTTCTGTAAAACTCGATTTTCCGAAGAAATTTAAGCGAATCACATTCAGCATCATCAATCCGATTACAATCAGCAACGGACCTAAATATTTTTCACCATTCTGGCTAAAAAATCGCGCGATATGGAATTTGCTGGCGCCAAAAAACAAGATCAGGCCAATCGTCGTATACGTAAATGCCCTGCCAAGCGAATATAAAATACCGCTTAAAAAAACTTTCTTTTTACTTGAAATGTTTTTGGAAATAAATGCCGTCGCGGTAATGTTTGTGGCAAGCGGACAAGGACTTATGGCGGTCATCAATCCAAGTACAAATGCCGACAATATGGGAATATTGTTATTTTCCAAAAGCGACTGCAAAAAATCCATCTATAAACTTTTTAGCTGGATGGTAATTGTTTGTTTTAATTCGTCGGAAAATGTTTTTTGGTCGGTGCCTTTCATAAACGCGAAATTTGTTAAATCCACAAGTTTTTCCTTGCCGTCTTTGATTACGTTTAAAAATAGTGCCGTTCCTGTGGCTTCAAATTTTTCAGCGAATTTTTCATTTTCTGCTTTGTCCACATTCACAATTTTAAAAACGATTTTCCCGCTTTTTAATTCATTGGCAAAGTACGTATCGAACGTATATTTTGTATTCGACTCAATGGCTTTACAAGTCATACATCGGTTTGTTGAGTGAAAATCGATCACTTCAATGCTGTTTCCTTTTGCCTTATTTGCGGCCGTTTTGTTTTGTGCTTTTCCTGTGCAGGAAAATAAAAACAGGCTAATAACAAGTGCTGATAAAATTCCAAACTGTTTCATTTTCAAAGATTTAAATTTTTAATAAAATATTTTTAGCATTCAATTAAATAATAATTTAACAACATTTGCTGTCAGAACAGCAACCATCTGTTGGCGCAACATCCTTTTTTTGCAAATTATCCATTAAAAGTGCGGTGATTTCCGCTTTTGAGGGAACGCGTCCTTTTATTTTAATTTCATCATTTATCACCAAAGCAGGCGTCGACATTACATTGTATTTCATAATTTCCATAATATCTTCCACCTTTTCAATCGTGGCGTCAATATTATTTTCAGTAACAACTTCTTGCACTGCGGCTGTAGTTTGTTTGCATTTCGGACAACCGGTTCCCAGAATTTTTATGTTTATGCTCATTTTTTCATGTTTTAATATGTTGTTTTAAGTAATTTATCTATTAAAAATTATGTTTTGGGCGTTCCCGCTAAAAAGCGGTCGGGCTTTCCGTTTCAATCTTTTTTAATTCGCCGAAAAGGCAAACTAAAAAAGTATTTTCACTTTAAACCCTAACGCAGTTCCGACCAAAAACATTAACTAAAAAAACCTTGAAACAAGTCTTTTGCTGTTTTCCAGTTTTCTTTGTTGATGCAGTATTTTATTTTGGGCGGATTTACTTCACCCTGAAT
>DATIRG010000608.1:0-4800 GCA_035470005.1 Lutibacter sp.
TCATCAAGTTTGCATTTGTTGAATTTGGTATTTTTGAGTTTCAGTTTATAAAACGAAACGATGTTTAAGTGACATTCCTCAAAGCCAAGTGACAATAAAAAGGGATTGCAATCATTAAATTGAAGTCCCAACAACTTGCAATTTTTGAAAATTACTGACCTGAATGCCGTGTTTTTGAAATAGGTATTGCTGAAATTGCAATTCACAAATTCACAATCTGAAAAAGTAATTTCGGAAACATTCGTGTTCAAAAACAGGCAGTTTTTGAAAGTGCAATCGTCATATTCTCCCTTTGCCAAGGTTGCTTTTGAATAATCGATTTTTTCAAAAATTTCATTTTCAACAAATGCACTCATCATTTTTTAGCGTCAACCTTTTTCGTTTCATTCGTTTTTCGAAACATAAAATACAGACCAATCAAAATAAGCGGAATACTTAAAACCTGTCCGGTATTCAATCCGAACATCCAATTTTCGCCGCCTTCAACCTGTTTTTCCTTGAAAAACTCCACAAAAAACAGAACCGACCACAGCAAGGCAAAAAACAATCCGAAAAGATAGCCTGGTTTCTTCATTTTATCAGTTTTCCAATACACAAACCACAACAGGATAAATACCAATAGATAGCCAAATGCTTCATACAATTGTGATGGATGGCGCGGCAAATCTTCCCCCAATTTTCTAAATATAAATCCGTAATCGGAGTTTGTTGGTTTTCCGATAATTTCAGAATTCATCAAATTCCCCAATCGGATAAAAACCCCAGCAATGGCAAAAGGTATGACTATTCTGTCCAAAATAAAAAGGATTGGTTTTTTCAGCACATTTTTGCTGTAAAAATACATGGCGGTAATAATCCCGATGGCAGCGCCGTGGCTTGCCAAACCGGCATAGCCCGTAAATTCAAATTTTGGCGAAAAACGAAAAGGAAGTAACACTTCCAATGGTTTTTTGAAGAAAAACTCAGGTTCATAGAACAGGAAATGCCCAATTCTTGCCCCCAATAAGGTTGCCACAATCGTATAAATAAATAATGAATCTAATTTTTCAATAGGAATATTGTCATTAATGAAAATCTTTTTCATTAAATAAAGTCCTAACATAAAGGCAATTACAAACATTAAACTGTAATACCGAACGGCAAATGAGCCAATTTTAAAAATTTCAGGTGCTGGATTCCAATCAATTTGAAGTAGTATCATTGTTGTTTATCTTTTTAATAGTTTAACAATTTAATCGTCAATCTTTTAACTTTTAATATTTAATATTTAACCTGCCTACCGAAAGCCAGGCTTTTAACTTTTTCTACGGAACCGGATCGTGCCCATGTCCGCCCCAAGGGTTGCAACTCACAATTCTTTTTATCGACAGCCAGCCTCCTTTAAATATTCCATATTTTTTTAAGGCTTCTACCGTGTAT
The DNA here is from genome assembly GCA_035470005.1 of Lutibacter sp. GTDB lineage: Bacteria > Bacteroidota > Bacteroidia > Flavobacteriales > Flavobacteriaceae > Lutibacter. The sequence goes on from DATIRG010000608.1 coordinate 1,420, forward strand.
TGCGAACAAGTTGGCGAATATCGACAACTCGATGGCAAATAAGGCGAAATTGCAGCCTGATAAAACCGCACCAGCCAAATAAATGGAATTGCCAATATTTTGGTGATTTCCTTCAATTAATTTATAGAAAATGTTGTTCCTTCTTTTCCGTCTTTTAACTGGATTCCCAACACGGCAAGTTCATCTCGAATTTTGTCGGAAAGCGCCCAATCCCTGTTGTCACGTGCTTCTTTCCGCATATGAATGAGCATTTCAACAACACCGTTTAATTTTTCTGAAGCATTTTCTTCCAACTCGTTTTTCAATCCCAAAACATCAAAAACAAAAGTGTTCATCGTATTTTTAAGTTCCTCAAAATCGGCAGCAGAAATGGTTTCCTTTTTTTCAACCAGCAAATTAATGTATTTTACCGCTTCAAATAAATTGGCAATCAACACAGGACTGTTAAAATCATCGTTCATGGCGTCGTAACATCTTTGTTTCCAGTCGCCAATACTGATGGATGATGTTTTTCCCGTTTCAATCTTATTGAAGTTGTTTAAAGCCTCCATCAACTTTATATAGCCTTTTTCGGCAGCTTCCAAGGCATCGCTTGAAAAATCCAGCACGCTTCGGTAATGCGCCTGCATCATAAAAAATCGTGTGGCGCTTGGCGAAAAAGCCTTGCTTAAGATGGTGTTTTCACCCGTAAAAATTTCATTGGGCAAAATATAATTTCCTGTCGATTTTGCCATTTTCTGGCCGTTTAAAATCAGCATATTCGCGTGCATCCAATAATTCACCGGATTCACCTTGTTTTTCACTTTTGATTGCGCAATTTCACATTCGTGGTGCGGAAATTTTAAATCCATTCCGCCGCCGTGAATGTCGAATGTTTCACCCAAATATTTTGTGCTCATAGCGGTACATTCCAAATGCCAGCCGGGAAAACCTTCTCCCCAAGGCGAAGGCCAACGCATAATATGTTTTTCTTCGGCTCTTTTCCAAAGGGCAAAATCCTGCGGATTTTTCTTTTCCGATTGTCCGTCCAGTTCCCGCGTATTGTGAATGGAATCTTCTATATTTCTGCCGGAAAGAATTCCGTAATGTTCTGTTTCATTGTATTTTAACACATCGAAATATACCGACCCATTTATTTCATAGGCCATTCCCTTCTGCAAAATATCTTTAATAATTTCAATTTGCTCCACGATATGTCCGGTTGCCGTAGGCTCAATACTGGGCGGCAAATTGTTTATTTTTTGAAGTGTTTCATGAAAATCCACCGTGTAACGCTGCACCACTTCCATCGGCTCAATTTTTTCCAGCCGCGCTTTTTTGGCAATCCGGTCTTCGCCTTCATCTGCATCATTTTCCAAATGCCCGGCATCGGTAATATTGCGCACGTAACGCACTTTATAGCCCAATTGTTTTAAATAACGGAACACCAAATCAAAAGACATAAAAGTCCGCACATTTCCCAAATGCACATTGCTGTAAACCGTTGGTCCGCATACATACATCCCAACATTTCCTTCAACAATGGGTTTGAAAATTTCTTTAGATTTGCTTAAAGAATTGTATATTTTGAGCTGATTTATTTTGTATAATTCCATTAAAAATCCCTTAATTTAAAAGCGTAAATATACTAAAAATCCTGAACGCAAATTGAATGGATGATGAATATTGGCTAAATTCCAATTTGAACCTCTTCTAAAATAATCACCATTTTGGCATTACCGCAAGGGTCAGGCTTTCCGCTTCAATCTTTTTAGCAATAAAAAATCGCTAAAAAGGATTTTCGCTACAATCCTTAATGCAATAGGCAACACGCCTCATAATTTAGTCAAACAATTAAGTAAAACATTATTGGCCGCGCCATCATTTTATCTTAATAAATAAATTAAATTTACGGCGAATATTGATCACAACAGTTAACTGATCTATTAAGCAGCACGCCTTCATGTACAATTTGTCCACCGTAAAAAATAATGTTTGCATCATCATTCCCTGCTACAATGAAGAAAAAGGCTTGGCGGTGCAGGAATACAGCCATTTTATTGAAGAAAATCCGACTATTTTAGTCTGTTTTGTCAACGATGGCTCTTCAGACAATACGCTTTCTATTCTTGAAGGCCTGAAATCTCGCTTTCCAAAACAGGTGATTGTGCATTCCTACATTAAAAATATGGGGAAAGCTGAAGCCATCAGAAGCGGGTTTCACTTTTGTAATTACCATCACAATTTCGACTATATTGCCTATTTGGATGCCGATCTGGCAACTTCGCTGGAAGAATGTCTGGCGATGACCTGCTTTTTAAATGACAAAACAACTTTTGTTTTTGGCTCTAGAATAAAAAGAATCGGCGCCGTGATTGAAAGAAGCCACTACCGGTTTTTTATCGGCAGAATTATCGCCACCGTTATTTCGTATATTTTAAAATTAAACGTTTACGACACGCAGTGCGGCTGTAAAGTTTTCTCCAAAGAATTGGCTGAAGTTGTTTTTAAGGATGCTTTTGTTTCCAAATGGCTTTTTGACGTGGAGATTTTTGACAGAATCATCAAGTTTTACGGACGGGACAAGGTATTGGAAAAAATGCTGGAAGTGCCTTTATTAAGATGGGTAGACAGAGGAGATTCAAAAGTTAAAACAAGTTATTTTATAAAATTGTGGATTGATTTATACCGAATCCATAAAATTGTCAATTCAAAAAAATAATTCACAACATAAAATCGCTTCTAAAATGGACTTAAAAAACTATAAAAACACCTCTTTTTATCTGTTTATTTCTGTGCTTGTCATTGTGATTTTCCGTCTTATTCTTACGGCTGTAATTCCTTTATTGGACAAAACCGAGTCGCGCTATGGCGAAATTGCCAGAATCATGTACGAAACCAAAAACTGGGTGGTGCTGCAAATAGATTACGGCATTCCGTTTTGGGCAAAACCACCATTGTCAACATGGCTTTCCGCCTTAAGTTTTGAAACTTTCGGGGTGAGCGAAATGACCGTAAGGTTTCCTTCCTATTTATTGGCTTTGGTTTTATTGATCATTTTAGGAAAACTTGCAAAAACAAATGGCGTCTCCTTTTATTTACCGGCATTTATTTTGCTGACCATGCCCGAATTTTTGATCCATACCGGTGTTGTTTCAACCGATAGCGCTTTGAGTTTTTCCATTGCGCTGATTATGATTTCTTTTTGGAAAGCGATGCAAAACGAAAAATATACTTTTTGGAATTATTTGTTTTTTATTGCACTCGGACTCGGATTTTTGTCCAAAGGACCTATCATTTTGGTGCTGACGGTTCCTCCTATTTTTCTGTGGATTCTCATTCAAAAAATTTCCATTAAAACACTCTATTTAAAATTGCCCTGGATTACCGGATTGCTGCTTA
>DATIRG010000609.1:0-2116 GCA_035470005.1 Lutibacter sp.
CACAGGGTAAACTAATTGAAATTGTTAAAAAATTTTCTAATCATTTTAACCCACATTATGAAACTTATCGAATTTACTTGATGTCACTTTTGAGGCTCAATTTGGTTTGATTGTAAATATCGTTTAATTTCAAAAATTTAAAGCGACTATACCTCCTGTGATCAGATACAATTCTTTTCCCGGTAACAGATCGCGTTAACTTAAAAGTTGCGCGAAAAACGGGATATTCTCCATGAGCGCCCATCAATATTGAATTTGAGGACTTATCCACCTGCCAGAGCCTGATGTAGCTCGGTTTTATAAACCTCGACTCCGTTAAACCTTGTTAACAGCTGTCTGACACGGGATTTTTCCTTAAGCCCGACGAAGTGGCTTATCATTTCTTGTTTTTGAGCTACTGACCCGTTTTTTTCGACACCCCTGATGGGGCATAGATTCATCAGGATGTAGGCACAGTAAATCCAGTGAACATGCGACTGAAGCGCCGCAAACCGCTTTGTGGCGACATCTTCGAACCCCAAGAACATTTTGATATGTTTATGGAAGATCTCTATGGCCCAACGCAGTCGATACCCGATAAGGATTTGTCGGGGGGCTGCTTTAAAATCGTTGCACGCCAAGTATTTTTTGCGTCCTTGAGGACCTTTTTTAAATTCCGAACAAATCAGTTGGGTTTTTCCGACACCGCGCAAATAACCTGTGATTTGTCTGATGCGAAATTCCATTCGCTTTTTTCTGGTACTGTTCACGGGTACACGAACAGTGCTCCACTTGAGGCAACGATATCTTTTAAACAGGATGGCAACCTGGAGCCAATCCTTTGATTCGGCTGTGCTTTCAAATATTTTAACGGTTTTTACGGTTCTTTTTTTCTTTAAGGCAATAATGTAGTGCCACTTTTTTTATGCGATGGTTTTTTCTATATCTTTGGTATCATAACCGCTGTCAGCCAGAACAACGACATGCCCGGGATCATGAGTTCCGATGTACTCTTCAAGGTTAAGTTTCCGAAGATATTCGCATACCAGAACGTTTTCTGTTTCGTATTTGATTTTGTTTGAACGACAATACCGTTTGCTATGAAAAGGGATTGGCGACAAAGGAATCACCTGGCCATCGATGTTCAAGACAATATTGGTCCATTGGTGGCCAATGATAAATCCGGCGCCATGGTTAAATCGTTTTGCATTATCGCTATGTCTGCTAAATCGGGTCTGCAAAGTACTGTCAATGATGATCGCTATTTTCCAGGGCAGACTGTTGTTTGCCAAGAATCGCATCCTTTTTGCCACAATTTTTGACTGCTTGCGTGACAAGTGCGCCAAAGATTCTTCAGCCAGATCCTGATGGTTCAACAAAAACCGGCTGAATTGCGAACTGTGCAAACCGACAAACTGACCGGCAGCTTTCAGTGAGTGTTTTCGTGTTGAAGTCATCAAGAACAAAATCAACCCGAAGCACACAGCCTGGAGCCGTTTGGGTACTGATATTTGCCGCCTTAACCAATGATAAAGTTCACAGTAGGTCATAATCACCTCCTTAGGTGATCTTACCCTACAAACTTACATCATTGATGTCCAGAACTTTCTGAAATAATGTTGTTTATTGTTTACAAGGACGAACCGCCATGTTAATTTTCTACCAGACCTTCCTGTGATCCTAAACAATTGCTGGCTCCAATCCAGCAATATGCGATCTAAGCGCGGATGCGCTTCAGGAAGGTCTTTTTATTGAATCCTTGGTTATCAGGCTTTTACAACCGCCTGATTCCCTAAACAGCCGGTATAAAAGGCTTTCAGAGGAAAACCCCGTTTTTCGCGCAACTTTTAAGAATTATGATGGCTCATCGCAGATTAGTGTGAAAAGCTCCGAACCCTGCCAATACCCGAAGCTTGAAATTGCCGAAATTCCTATAACCGAACGCGGTGCGTATTATTACTCTCAGCGCATTGTTGGTGCCTTCGACAAACCCGTGGCTGATTCGTTCGATGAAATAGTTCAGGATTTGGTCTCGCCAATTTTTCAGAGTGCCAATGAACTTTGCAAGAAATTTGTCACCCGTGCGTTCGGCCTTTAGAATCCAGGCATCGATAAATCGGGCAGCCTGTTCTCTGCT
>DATIRG010000610.1:0-3186 GCA_035470005.1 Lutibacter sp.
AAGTTGAAAAAACCGCAACATCAACCGTAATAAACGCAAAAGCAAAAGAAGCTTTAAAACCACTTTATCAGGAATATTTAAATCTGAAAGATGGCTTGGCTGCCGATAATTTGGCCAATGCAAAAAAAGCGGGAATCGCTATGCAGAAAGCACTTTCTAAGGTTGATATGTCGGTTTTTTCGGGAGATTCTCATGAGATTTGGATGAAACACCAAACGAATTTGAAACTTACGCTTCAACCTGCGGCAAATTTCAAAACCATAGAAGAAGTACGCAAAGCGTTTCAGCCTATATCTGAAACAATGATTGCATTGACAAATTCATTCAAACCATTTGGTCAAACACTTTATGTGCAACATTGTCCGATGGTTGATAACAACAAAGGCGCAAATTGGATCAGTCAATTTAAGGAAATAAAAAATCCGTATTTTGGTAAATCCATGTTAACATGTGGAGAAACCAAAGCAACCATAAAATGAAAGATTGTTGTAAAACAGAATCAGAATCCCGCTCAAAAATAAAAATATGGGCAAAAAGAGCACTTTGGGGAATCGTTGCGCTCATCGTTATTGGAGCAGTAATTAACCAATTATTTAATGCTTAAAAATTAATAACTATAAACATTTTAAAAATGAAAAATTTAAAAACAACTTTGGTAATAGCTTCAATGGGACTATTAAGCCTAAACGCATTTTCATGCAAAAACACTGAAAAAAATGATGTCCAAAGAAATGAAAATCACATGGAAATGAACAATGACACCATGCATCATAAAGATGATGAAAACATGCCAATGAATCATCAAAATTCAGAAACTGAATAAACTACAAATGAAGCGTAAAGTAATTTAAAATACGCTTTATTTATAAATAGATATAGTACAAGTTAACAAATAAATAATAATGCTTAATAATTAAAAACAAAAAAACATGAAAACAAAAATTTTAATTGCAATGCTGTCAATAGGCCTTTTTACAATGTCAACCGTAAAAGCCCAAGAGAAACCAAAAATGAAAGTTGAACAAATGGAAAAAACCGCTTATGCCTGTCCGATGAAATGTGAAGGCGAAAAAACTTATGAAAAAGCAGGTTCTTGTCCAAAATGCAAAATGGATTTAAAAAAAGTGGAAAACGCTAAAAAACCATCTTGTTGCGAAGGAATGAAAAAGGAATGCGACATGACCCATGATAAAATGGATAAAACGTATTCTTGTCCAATGCATGCCGATATTAAAAGTGACAAACCGGGTTCTTGTTCAAAATGCGGAATGAATCTCAAAGAAAAAAAGATGGAGATGAAAAAAGAAAAATAAAAAACCCTAAATAATAGTCAAAACCCTAAAATTATGAAACAAACATTTAAAATTAACGGTATGTCTTGCGGAAGCTGCCAACAAACAGTAGAAAAAGCTTTACAAGATGTAGATAATGTAACTTCAGTGCAAGTGAGCCTGAATCCGCCAGAAGCCATTATTGAAAAAGCTGATGCTGTTACTTTAGATCAGCTTAATGCCGCGTTATCAAAAGCTGGTAATTACAGTATTGGTGAAGATGAATCAAAAACGCCATCCCATAATAAAGGCGGATGCTGTTGTGGATAGATTAAACGCTCCAATAAAGTTAAAATGCAGTGATCTACGATACCAACCATAGATGCTAAATTTTAAAAACAGAATGAATAATAAATAAAATAATTTTATGATGAAAAACCCCTTAATATTTATAGCAATCGCAACACTCTTATTAACAGCGAGTTGCAAATCTACTTTTAATGCCTCTAAAACTTTACAAAATGATGAAAATCGTAAGGAACTTTATCAAAACGTAATTTCAGATCCCGTTAAATTCGCTGAATTTTTAGAAGTCGCAAGCAGCAATAAAGCCGCGCAAATGCAGCTGATGAAGAATCATATGAAAATGATGGAGAACGGTAAAATGAAGGAAATGATGAAGGAAAATCCTGAGATGAAAGAAAAGATGGATAAAATGATGCAGGAAAAAATGGAAAATAATCCTGAGATGCAAAAAAAAATGCAGGAAAAAATGAGAAAAAAAATGATGGATGATCCTGCTGAAAAAGAAGCTATGATGGATAAAATGTACAGTAAAATGAAAGAGAATCCTGAAATGATGGACAAGATGATGGACAAGATGATGATGATGATGCATGAAAACCCTAAAATGATGGAAATGATGAAGAAAAAAATGAAGGAACATCAATCAAAAATGGAAAAATAATATTATTTTTTACACTTCCTGAAATTGCGGGAAGTGTATTTTTTTCTTTCAGGGAATGCTTCGAAACTGATTCTGCCTACCTATTTAAAATGAAATGTTTGCAATTGGATTTGTAGATCACAGAATTAGGAAAGTTTCTAAAAAAAGTATCCTGAAATACTTAATGATGAAAACTCCATTTTGATCTTAAAATCCGTTAACAACAATAAAAATATAATCTTGGAAATAAATACATTTAGGAGATGACGAAATGAAGCAATATGAATGCAATATAATAACATAATGACCCCAATTAAGTACTACAAATAAGCGAAAAAATCATAAATATTAGAATTAAACCATAAAACAATTTATAATGAAGCACACCTATAAAATATCCGGAATGACCTGTAATGGTTGCAGAACCAATGCTGAAAAAACCTTAAATAATATAAAAGGTGTACTAAAAGCTACTGTTAATTTGGAGGAAGGAAAAGTCGAAGTTGAAATGGAAAACCATATTTCAACAGAAACTTTTCAGCAAGAATTTTTAAAAGCGGGATTGCATTATTCCATTGCCGATTTTGATCCAAACAGCACCGACGAAATTCAGGAAAAACCCATCAATATTAAACCAATAAAAGACGGAAATGGTATTTTTTACTGTCCGATGCATTGTGAAGGCGAAAAAACTTACGAAAAGGCCGGCGATTGTCCGGTTTGCGGAATGGATTTAATTGAACAGCCAAAAGCCATTCAGGCATCACAATACACTTGTCCGATGCATCCCGAAATTATTAGCGAGGAACCTGGCTCCTGCCCAATCTGCGGAATGGATTTGGTACTAAAGGAACCATCAGAAAGCGAAGAGTATAAAACCTATTTGAAATTGCTGAAAAAAATGAAAATATCGCTCATTTTTGCCATTCCTGTGTTTATTATTTCAATGACTATGCATCTTCCTTCAAA
>DATIRG010000611.1:0-2661 GCA_035470005.1 Lutibacter sp.
GATCACGTCGCTTTTAATTTTAGCCAGCATCGCTTCATCCGTCGGACCAAAGTCGTCGTGTTGCGTGGAAACCACAATGGTGTTAATTCTTACAGGAACATTGTCATCAGAATATTCAATAGTCACCTGACTTTTAGCATCGGGACGCAAATAGGTGATTTCCTTATTTTCTCTGCGTAATTCAGCAAGTTCCAATAAAAGTTTATGGCTTAAATCCAAGGCCAAAGGCATATAATTTTCCGTTTCATTGGTGGCATAACCAAACATCATTCCCTGGTCGCCGGCGCCTTGGTCTTCCTTAACCGCTCGGTCAACGCCCTGATTGATGTCCGGAGATTGTTCATGAATGGCTGAAAATATGCCGCAGGAATTTCCGTCGAACATATAGTCGCTCTTGGTATACCCAATTTTATTGATGACATCTCTGGCTATTTTTTGAACATCCAAATACGTTTTCGATTTTACTTCTCCCGCCAAAACCACTTGTCCTGTCGTCACCAAAGTTTCACAGGCAACTTTCGAATCGCGGTCAAAAGCCAAAAAATTATCGACCAAAGCGTCTGAAATTTGATCGGCGACTTTATCCGGGTGTCCTTCTGAAACAGATTCGGACGTAAATAAATATGACATAATTTTTTTAGTTATTTTAGGTTAAATCTTATAAACACAGCAATTTTTTGGGCGTTACCCTGCGGGTCGGGCTTTTCGTTACAATCCGTCATTGCGGGCGTAGCGCGGCAATCTGTTGAACATATTGCTGAATTAGCTCGAAATGCCGGGATTTTCACTTTAATCCCTAACGCAAATACTGTTATAAATAGAACTTAGCCTGATGTTATTAATTAAAATTGAGGAAGCTGACTTGGTTGCGTTGGTCGCTAAAGAAGTAAATAATTACTGCTTTAGCATTTTTTAACGAGGTTGCAATCAGTTCAAATTTTTCCTCCTGTAATTCAGTGGGCAAATTTAGGAAAACTAAAAATTATAAAATGTAAAAATTGATTTTTATTTTAAAAAAAACTTGCGCGTTAAAAAAATGTGATTACATTTGCGACATCAAAACAAGAAAAAATGACCATTAAATTGAACAATATGATGTGTATGATGTGTAAAATTTACACGGAGTGCCCTATTGTTTAAAATTTAATAAAATATAAAAACAATTAAAAGCCTCTGATTTTTCAGAGGCTTTTTTTATAACCAACACCAAAATGAACATAAAATTCCAAAATAATCCAATGAACATTTGTTGTATGCAAATGCAAATGATGCAAATCATCATGAAAAGATATTGCCTGAACTGATTGGAATAAAAAAATCTATAACGATTAAAGTCCCTTTGGTAATATCTAAAACCAAAGGGACTTTTTCATTACAAAAACTAAAATAATTATTTAAAAACATAAAAAATGAGCACACAAAAATTTTCTACACAGGCATTGCACGCAGGACACGATGTTACCAAAAACGCAGGAACAAGAGCCGTTCCAATTTACCAGACCACTTCCTATGTTTTTCACAACTCGGAACATGCCGCCAATCTTTTCGGACTTGCAGAAGCAGGTTTTATCTATACCCGATTAAACAATCCGACCAACGATATTTTGGAACAACGCCTTGCGGCGCTTGAAGGAGGCATTGGCGCGGTGGTTACGGCATCGGGAACGGCGGCGATTGCCACGGCTTTGCTGGTATTGCTGAAAGCGGGCGACCATATTGTGGCCTCCAACAGTTTATACGGCGGCACGTATAACTTGTTTAAAGTGACCTTGCCGCGATTGGGAATCACCACCACCTTTGTGGATCCTTCCAATCCTGAAAATTTCACCAAAGCAACGCAGGCAAACACCAGGGCTTTCTTTGCCGAAAGTTTGGGAAATCCGAAACTGGATATCTTGGATTTGAAAGCGATTTCTGCGGAAGCCAAAGCCAATAAAGTGCCTTTTATTGTCGACAATACCGTGGCAACGCCTTATTTACTGAACCCGATTGCGCACGGTGCCAATATCGTGATTCACTCTTTAACCAAATATATTTCAGGAAACGGAACTTCACTTGGCGGCGCCATTGTAGATGCCGGAACTTTTGACTGGACCAGCGGAAAATTTCCTGAATTTACCGAACCTTCTGCCGGATATCACGGCTTGGTATACCACGAAGCCTTGGGAAATGCCGCTTTTATTGCCAAAGTGCGTGTGGAAGGTTTGCGCGATTATGGCGCTGCTTTAAGTCCGTTTAATGCGTTCCAGATTATTCAGGGATTGGAAACCTTGCCGATTCGGATTAAAAAACACAGCGAAAATGCCTTGGCTTTGGCCGAATGGCTTGAAAATCAGCAGGAAGTTTCCTGGGTAAATTATCCCGGATTGAAATCGAGCAAGTACTACGATTTAGGACAAAAATATTTGCCGGAAGGACAAAGCGGCGTGGTGACTTTTGGCTTGAAGGGCGGATTTGAAGCAGCCAAAACGGTGGCTGATGAAACCAAACTATTTTCGCTTTTGGCCAACATTGGCGATACCAAATCGTTGATCATCCATCCTGCCAGCACCACGCACCAACAATTGTCGGATGATGAACAGGTGGCAACGGGCGTTTCAAAAGATTTGATTCGACTTTCTGTGGGAATTGAAGATTTGGCGGATTTGAAGCAGGATTTGA
>DATIRG010000612.1:0-2314 GCA_035470005.1 Lutibacter sp.
TCCGCATATTGTTTATAAATATGTTTGCGTTCGGATTGTCGGTAAGGCCCAAATTTTTCATTTTTTCCCGGTCCTTCATCAAAAGGAATATTACACCAATTTAAGGCATCAATAATATATTGTTCCGCATTTGCCACGTAACGTGCCTGATCGGTATCTTCAATGCGCAAAATAAAAGTGCCCTGGTGTTTTTTGGCAAATAAGTAGTTAAAAAGCGCGGTTCTAACACCGCCAATATGTAAAGGCCCGGTTGGGCTGGGAGCAAATCGCACACGAACTTGAGTCATTTTATCAATTGTTTTGAGATGCAAAGATAAATTTTAAGCAGGAATAACTGTATTTTATCACAAAAAAGGTTGCTCGGGTGCCTATTTAAAATGTGAATCCGATTTGATTTATTTTGCCCAATCGCTAATTTTGACAGGGATGCTAATTTTAAATTGCTGCAAAATCTTTAAAAATTACATAACTTAAACGTATCTTAGTTTCAGAATATAAATTTTAATGAAAAAAATTGATATCATTATTGTTGATGACCATTTGCTGTTTTCTGAAGGGCTTGACGGCTTAATTTCTGATTTTAAGGAATTTAATGTGTTGGCTGTTTTGGCAAACGGATTGGCGCTTATTGACTATTTTTCGACAGACAATCAACATCCCGACATTGTTTTAATGGACATTCAGATGCCGGTAATGAACGGATTGGAAGCCACAAAATGGATAAAGACATATCATCCTCATATCAAAGTTTTAGGGCTTTCCAACGAATGTGATGAAGAAATTATTTTAAAAATGCTTCGCGCAGGCGCCAACGGCTATTTGGGAAAGGTTATTCACCCATCAGAATTGGAGTTTGCATTAAAGGAAGTTTACAATAAAGGTTTTTTTTATACCGAAAATGTTTCAAACACCCTATTAAATTCCTTGGAAGTGAAGGAGCACAAAGAGGTCATCGTTATTAAACCGAAGGAAATGGAATTTTTAAAGTTGGCCTGTACGGAAATGACTTACAAACAAATTGCAGAAGTGATGTATTTAAGTCCGAAAACTGTTGAAAATTATCGTGAAGCTTTATTCGATAAATTGAACGTTAAATCACGAATCGGACTTGTTTTATATGCGATTAAAGAAAAAATTGTGATTCTGTAATTTAATTTTAATTATTTTTAGCTTTTTTAAAATTAAGTGTAAAAAATTGGACAATTTTAATCGCATACGCGCTAAACTTCAAGAATTTATTAAAAAATATTATTTTAATGAATTGATTAAAGGTTTGCTGTTATTTTTCACGATTGGCGTACTGTATTTTATTTTTACGCTTTTTGTTGAACACTTTTTATGGCTGAAACCAAACTTGCGCACCCTTTTATTTTGGCTGTTTGTTTTTATTGAAGTTGCCTTGTTTGCCGCCTATATTGTTTTTCCGTTAACTCAAATTTTGGGACTCAAAAAAGGTATTTCAGAGGTTGAAGCCTCTAAAATAATAGGAAATCATTTTCCGGAAGTGAAGGATAAGTTATTGAATATGTTGCAGTTAAATGAAAGTAACGATAATTCTGAACTTGTTGAAGCCAGTATTGAACAAAAGTCGCGGGAATTGCAGCCCATTCCTTTTAAAATGGCTGTCGATTTTTCTAAAAATAAGAAATATCTGAAATTTCTCCTTTTACCGTTTGTGATTTGGCTGTTGGTATTTATCACTGGAAACAGTTCAATTTTTACGGACAGTTTTTCCCGGGTGGTGCATTATAACAAAGTTTATTTGCCGCCGGCGCCTTTTTCTTTTGCCATTTTAAATGATTCTTTGTCGGTTGTGGAAGGGGAATCATTTGTGCTTCAGATTGAAACCATCGGAAACACAATTCCTGAAAATGTTAAAATCAATTTTTCAAATGAAAGCTATTATTTAGAAAGCAGTGCTTTGGGAAAGTTTGATTATTTTTTTTCCAGGATTCAGAAACCAACAAAATTTTATTTGGAAGCCAATGGCGTGACTTCCGAAATTTATCAGATAAACAGCATTGCAACGCCCGTGATAAACAATTTGAAAATGGTGCTTCAATATCCCGTTTACACAGCTAAAAAAAATCAAGTGCTGCAAAATACCGGGAACACCAGTGTTCCTCAGGGAACAAAAGTTACGTGGCAAATTGAAACCAAAAAAACGGATGAAGTGCAATTTTTAAGTGAAAATACTGCAGAAAAATTTACGCAAAACACGTCTGATTATTTTAGTTATTCCAAACAGCTTTTCAACGCCATCAGCTATTAAATTACCACATCCAATCAACAATTAAATGATTATGAGGCGCTT
>DATIRG010000613.1:0-2891 GCA_035470005.1 Lutibacter sp.
CAAGATGAAGCTGTTCAAATTCCTTTTCACGATTTCTTTGTTTTTTATTTCCTGTAAGGAAGCAAAAATAATTACTGCTGAAAACAAATTGTTTGCGAAGACTTTGGACAGCATCAAACTATCGAACGGAATACTTAAAAGAATTGACAGTTTTCCTTCGAAATATGTTAGACCTCGAAATGTTGATGTTTGGCTTCCAGATGATTATGATGAAACCAAAAAATATGCAGTGTTGTATATGCACGACGGACAAATGTTGTTTGATGCCGAAACGACCTGGAACAAACAGGAGTGGAAAGTGGATGAAATTGTTGGCGGTTTACTGAAAGAACAAAAAATAAGAGATTGTATTGTGGTGGCCATCTGGAACCATTCCGACATTCGCCATACCGATTATTATCCGCAAAAACCATTTGATTTATTGCCTCAAAAATTTAAGGATTCAATAATTGAAATTTCCCAAAAACAATTTGGAACAGATTTTAAGGGACCAAATTCCGATAACTATTTGAAATTTATTGTGGAGGAATTGAAACCTTATATTGATGCAAATTTTTCGGTGTACAAAAACCCGGAGAATACCTTTATTTCAGGTTCAAGTATGGGCGGATTAATTTCTATGTATGCCTTGTGCGAATATCCGAAAGTTTTTGGAGGTGCAGCTTGTTTATCAACCCATTGGATTGGTTTTTCTCCTCAGGAAAACTCACCGGTCCCGGAATCCTTTTTCACTTATTTGAAAGAAAACCTGCCTTCACCAACAACACATAAAATTTATTTTGATTACGGGACAAAAACGTTGGATGAATTTTATTTGCCTTACCAACATCGGGTAGATGAAGTTTTGAAGCTGAAAGGTTATGATGCATCAAATTCAAAAAACTTAAAATTTGAAGGCCACGACCATTCCGAAAATTCTTGGAATCAGCGTTTTCAAGTGCCGGTTCAATTTTTATTAAATATAAACTAAATGAAGATATCTAAAATTTTCCTCTTTTTTCTTCTCGCAGGAAGTACATTTTTAAATGCTCAAAACGCCGACAGAAAATTTGTTTCGGTAATGCAGAAAAATGCAACAGTTGAAATAAAAACCAATGATGGTGTTTTTCAAATAAAACCCTATTCAGAAAAAATTGTAGAAACAACTTTCATTCCAAACGGGGAAGTTTACAATCCAAATTCACATGCGGTGGTTTTGAATCCTGAAAATTTGCAATTCAAAGTTTCTGAAAAGGAAAATGCCATTCAGTTAACTACAGAAGGCATATCCGTTCAAATCACAAAAACGCCATTTCAAATTGCCTATTTTTATAAAAATAAATCCTTAATTTCTGAAAGAAAAGGCTACGTTAAAACCGATGAATTTGAAACATTGGATTTCAATTTAACGGCCGATGAAATTTTATATGGCGGCGGTGCACGTGCTTTGGGAATGAACCGCAGGGGTAACCGACTGCAATTATACAACCGGGCTCATTACGGCTATGAAACACGATCTGAATTGATGAATTTTACGATGCCGTTGGTATATTCTTCCAATTTATATGCGGTGCATTTCGACAATGCACCCATTGGCTATTTAGATCTGGACAGCAAAAAAAACAATGCTTTAACCTATGAAACCATCAGCGGAAGAAAAACCTATCAGGTGGTTGCAGGTGATTCCTGGAAAGATTTAATCAACCAATATACTAGTTTAACCGGAAAACAACCGATGATTCCGCGTTGGGCGCTGGGGAATTTTTCGAGCCGATTTGGTTACCATTCACAGCAGGAAACCATCAATACGATTGATAAATTTTTGGAAGAAAAAATTCCGGTTGATGCCATTATTTTGGATTTGTACTGGTTTGGAAAAGAATTGAAAGGCACTATGGGAAATCTGGAATTTTATAAAGATTCATTTCCGGATCCGAAGAAAATGATTGCTGATTTAACCAAAAAAGGTGTTAAAACCATTTTGATTACCGAGCCTTTTGTGTTGACCACTTCCGGCAAATGGGATGAAGCGGTTGAAAAGGATATTTTGGGAAAAACCAAAGAAGGCAAACCTTATGCTTACGATTTTTACTTTGGAAACACCGGAATTATCGATATTTTTAAGCCAGAAGGAAAAGCGTGGTTTTGGAATGTTTACAAAAAATTTGCCGATTATGGCGTTGCCGGCTGGTGGGGCGATTTGGGTGAACCAGAAGTGCATCCGTCAGATTTGCAGCATGCCACTGGTTCTGCCGATGAGGTTCACAATATTTATGGGCATAACTGGGCGAAACTCGTTTTTGAAGGTTATCAAAAAGATTTTCCTAACCAACGTCCTTTTATTTTAATGCGCGCCGGTTATTCCGGTTCCCAGCATTACGGCATGATTCCGTGGTCGGGTGATTTGAACAGAACCTGGGGCGGATTGCAGTCGCAACCCGAAATCGCTTTACAAATGGGGATGCAGGGAATGGCATTTATGCATTCCGATTTGGGTGGATTTGCAGGCGCCAATTTGGATGATGAATTGTACACACGATGGTTGCAATATGGCGTTTTTCAGCCTATTTATCGTCCGCACGCACAGGAAGACGTGCCATCTGAACCTATTTTTAGAGAACCGAAAACAAAGGCTTTTGCCAAGAAATCCATTGAATTGCGTTACAGTTTATTGCCTTATAATTATACATTGGTTTTTGACAACAACCAAAAAGGAACACCTTTAATGCGTCCCTTATTTTTTGAAGATGCTATTGCATCTTCGTTTACAAATGATAAAACGTATTTGTGGGGCGACAGTTTTTTGGTGAGTCCGGTGGTAAAACAAGGCGTTTCTGAGCAAGAAGTTTATTTTCCTGCAAATTCAAATTGGTATCATTTTTATACTGATGAAAAAGTTGCGGGCGGACAAT
>DATIRG010000614.1:0-24409 GCA_035470005.1 Lutibacter sp.
GATGCTTCAAAATCAATCAATAAAGTTTTAGGTTTTATTGTTGATGCAATTGCAGAAGGCTTGTCTGACAGAAAAACAACAAAAGACAAACCGTCTGATGAAGTTGAAGCTGACGAAAAAGGAGAATAAACTAAATTAATGTATCACTTTTGAATTTTAAAAATTCAATAAAAAATATTAAATAAAATGGCACAAATTACAGCCGCAGAAGTAAATAATTTAAGAAAAGCTACCGGAGCTGGCATGATGGATTGCAAAAATGCACTTGTTGAAGCCGAAGGTGATTTAGATAAAGCAATTGAAATTTTGCGTAAAAAAGGGCAAAAAGTTGCTGCAAACAGAGCTGACAGAGATTCAAGTGAAGGCGCTGTTATCGCAAAAGTGAACGCAGACAACACAGTTGGTGTTATCATTTCATTAAACTGTGAAACAGATTTTGTTGCTAAAAACGACGCATTTGTCGCTTTGGCCACCAAATTTGCTGAAATCGCACTTGACTACAATTCAAAAGAAGATTTTTTAAATGCTGACTTTGGAGGAATGACTGTTGCTGAAAAATTAATCGAGCAAACAGGTGTTATAGGTGAAAAACTGGAAATTGGTTCTTTTGAAAAAGTGACCGGTAAATTTGTGGGATCTTACATCCACGCAGGAAATAAAATTGCTTCGGTAACTGCATTGTCTGACAATGTTGACGGTGCAAGTGTTGTTGCGAGAGATGTTTCTATGCAAGCTGCCGCAATGGGTGCGAAAACTTTGTCTTACAAAGATTTTGACCCTGAATTTGTTGCTTCAGAAACTGAAGCCAGAATTGCAGTAATCGAAAAAGAAAATATTGAACTTGGCCGATTGGGAAAAACCCTTAAACATGTGCCAACTTATATTTCCAGAATGCAATTGACAGATGAAATTATTGAGAAAGCAAAAGCAGACTTAAAAGCGGAATTGAAAGCCGAAGGAAAACCTGAAGCAATCTGGGATAAAATTCTTCCGGGAAAATTAGATAGATTTCTTTCTGACAACACCACGTTAGACCAAGAACTTTGTCTTTTAGACCAAGTTTTTATCAAGGACGACAACTTAACAGTTGCTGATTATGTTAAAACAATTGGTGTGACTGTAACAGACTTTAAAAGAGTTTCGTTGGCATAATCACAAACCACATAAATTTAAAAAACTCGCTTTTCAGCGAGTTTTTTTGTTTTAATATCATAATTTATCATTTCTTCAAGCCTAATTTATGTCCGCTAATGGCGTAGTATAAAATAATCAAATAGCAAGGAAGTAAAATCCAGTAACCTCCTGTTGCGGCGGCTGCAGACGCGGCAGCTTCACCCATACCGTTAGCCATCAATTCCGCTTTATTCCCATCAATCAGTTTTCCGTATAATGGCGGAATAATAGCACCTCCGGAAATTGCCATAATTAACAATGCCGAAGCCGTTTTGGTAAATTTTCCCAATCCTTTTAAAGTTAACGGCCAAACTGCAGGCCAAACCAAGGCATTCGCAATTCCCAACGCAGCCACAAGCAATACTGAAACATAGCCAGTTGTAAACACAATGCCAAAAGTTAATACAATTCCTAAAACAGCACTTGCCTTTAAAGCAAACGCCTGATTGATGTATCTTGGAATTAAAAATACCCCCAACGCATACGTTGCCACCATTGCCAACAAGGTAAAAGTGGTAAAAAACTTGGCATCGGCTGCAGGAAATCCTAAAGAAATCCCGTAAGCAATAATGGTGTCGCCGGCAATAACTTCCGCACCAACATAAACAAACAGTGTTAACACGCCCAACCATAAATGCGGAAATTGGAAAATACTTGTTTTGGCGGTCTCACCCTCTTTTGCTTCTTCAATAGATTCCGGCTCCACATGAGGAAGCGGTGCACGCCTGATCAATATACCCAAAACTGCTAAAATTGCTGCCATAACAACATAAGGCATCACGACACTATCGGCCATAGCATCCAACAATTTTCCCTTCTCAAAATCATCAACAACACTTAATTTCTCTTTAATTCCGTCTATTCCAGATAGTAATATCGCACCAAAAATTAATGAGCCCAAAGCGCCTGCAGTTTTATTTGCAATTCCCATAATGGCAATGCGTTTTGCAGCACTTTCTATAGGGCCCAAAATGGTGATGTAGGGATTTGAAGCAGTTTGCAACAAAGTCATCCCCAAACCTTGTATAAAAATCCCCGCTAAAAACACCCAATAAGTTCTGGCTTCTGCAGCTGGAATAAAAACCAAAGCGCCAATGGCCATCACAAACAATCCCAATGACATTCCTTTGCGATACCCAATTTTAGTTAAAATATAAGAGGCCGGCAAGGCCATCACCACAAAAGAAATGTAAGTTGCCGAAGCCACCAATAAGGATTGTGCTGAAGTTAATTCATTTATGGTTTTCATAAATGGAATTAATGCGCCATTAATCCAGGTTACAAATCCGAAAATAAAAAATAGTCCCGCTATAATAAGGATTGGTATAAATGTGTTGCTTTTAGCAATTGAAGTTGAACTGACCGCATTTGACATAAAAAAGATTTAGGTTAAAAATTTTAAATTTATTGTATTTTCTTTTAAGTAGCCTGTTTTTTAAAAACAATTTTAGCAACTATTCTTGTCAAACAAAAAAACGAAATATTGTGATTAAAAAAAATATGCGTTTGGTTATTTTTAAGCCAAAGCAACAATGCCTTTTTACTTCTACAATATTTCTTATATTTGCATAACTTTTAAAAAAATTATGGCTTATAAAAGAATTCTGCTAAAATTAAGTGGTGAAGCACTTATGGGCGATCGCCAGTACGGTATAGATCCAAAACGTTTATCGGCCTATGCTGAAGAAATCAAAAAAATTGTTGAAAATGGCATTGAAGTCGCAATTGTGATTGGCGGCGGAAACATTTTCAGAGGCGTTGCAGGCGCAAGTAACGGCATAGACCGTGTTCAGGGAGATTATATGGGAATGTTGGCCACAATCATTAACGGATTGGCTTTGCAAAGTGCGGTTGAAGCACTTGGCATAAAAACAAGATTGCTTACAGCCATTAAAATGGAACAGGTTGCAGAACCTTTCATTAAAAGAAGGGCAGTTCGCCATCTGGAAAAAGGCCGCGTGGTTATTTTTGGCGGAGGCACCGGAAATCCATATTTTACCACTGATACTGCTGCAGTTTTAAGGGCCATAGAAATTGGTGCCGACGTTATTTTAAAAGGAACACGGGTTGATGGAATTTATACCTCCGATCCGGAAAAAAATAAAGACGCCATTAAATTTGATACCATTACCTTTAAAGATGTATTGAGCAAAGGATTGAAAATAATGGATACCACCGCATTTACTTTAAGTCAGGAAAATAATTTACCCATTATTATTTTTGACATGAATGTTGAAGGAAATTTAGAAAAAGTAATTTCAGGAGAAAATATTGGAACAAAAGTTGATAAATAAACGTATAATTTATTTTAATAATTATGAATGAAGAATTAGACTTTATTATTGATGGCACAAAAGAATTGATGCAAAATTCAATACTGCATTTAGAAAAAGAGTTTAGAAATATCAGGGCAGGAAAAGCAAGTCCGGCTATGTTGGGAAATGTTAACGTTGATTATTACGGTTCGCAAACGCCATTGTCGCAAGTTGCCAACGTAAGTACAATGGACGCACACACCATCACCGTACAGCCTTGGGAAAAACAAATGTTACATCCCATTGAAAAAGCGATTATGCTGGCCAATTTAGGATTTAACCCAATGAATAATGGTGACATTATTATTATTAATGTACCGGTTTTAACTGAGGAAAGACGAAGAGAACTTTCAAAACAGGCTAAAGTTGCCACTGAATTTGCAAAAGTCAGTATCAGAAATGGCCGAAGGGAAGCTATGAGCGAAATTAAAAAAGCCGAAGCTTCTGAAGATGAGAAAACAACTGCTGAAGCCAGCATTCAAAAATTAACCGATGCGTTTATTGCGGAAGTGGACAATCATTATAAGATAAAAGACCAGGAAATCATGAAAGTTTAAGTTTTCGAAAAAAGTTAAACTTATCAAAAAAATCAAAGCACTCTCTCGAGTGTTTTTTTATTAACATATCTTTGTGCTCCCTTATAAAAAAAATAAATGAAAAAGCTCTTTTTTTTATTCTTCCTCGTTCCTTTTCTGTCTATTTCACAAAATCAAATTCAGGGAATTGTATTGGACAGTAAAAGCAACCAGCCGTTGCCGTTCGCCACTATCACAACTTCCTCAAATTTTGGAACACTGACAGACATTGATGGAAAATTTTCCATAAAAGCACAAAAAACATTCACCCAAATCAGCATCTCATATATTGGCTATGAATCTGTGATTGTTCCCGTTTCTAAAAATGAAAAGTATCTAAAAATAGCTTTAAATCCTAAAATTGAAAGTTTAAAAGAAGTTCAAATAGTAGCCAGAGAAAATCCGGCACTTCAGATTATAAGAAATACGATTAAAAATAAATCGAAAAATGATATCGAAAAATCATTAAATTCCTTCAAATTTAATACTTACACCAAAATATTGGTTACCGCCAATCCCGACTCCATTAAAGGGGAAATTGATTCTGTTTATGTTATAAAAAATGGCCAAAAAGAATTTAAAAAGTTAGATTCCTCAAATTTCAAATTCAAAAAAGAAATCGACAAACAGCATTTGTACATTTCAGAAAAAATTTCTGAATTTCAGTTTGAAAAAGGAAAAAGCAAAACTGAAGTGGTCATGGCTTCAAGAATGGCAGGTTTAAAACAACCAATTTATGAATTTTTGGCAATCACTTTTCAGGATTTTTCTTTTTACAATGAATTTTATGTTTTGGCAGGCACAAAATACATCAATCCAATAGCCGATAACGCCTTAAAACATTACAATTATAAGATATTAGATACTGTAAAAACAGAATCCGGAAATTCAATCCTTATTTATTTTAAGCCTAAAGAACTTAAAGAAACCTTGGGAATCGAAGGCGTTTTATATATTGATACCAAAAGTTTTGCGCTGTCAAAAGCTATTGCCGAGCTTAAAGGCGTCGTAAATGTGAAAGCAACTCAAAATTATAATTATATCAAACCAAACAATATTTGGTTTCCTCAGGATATGGACATTGTCCTAAAAAAAGGAAATAATAATGAACCTGTTAATTTGTTTGGCGGCACCGTAAAATTTGGAGAATCGAAAAAGAAGGATTCTTTGGTTACCACCAACACCAAAAGCGAATCGGATTTTGTGTATTTTACCTCTAAGGCTGTAAATGCCAACATAGAAATTAATAACCCCATTAAAGTAAAAAGAACTGCTCCGGCCATCCAATTTAATGATGACGCCTACAAAAAACAAGAAGATTATTGGAATAAATACAGAACCGATTCTATTACAGACCGAGGAAAAAATACGTATACAAAATTAGACAGTATTGCTGCAACCGAAAAAATAGACAAAAAAGTTAATTTTGCCAGAAATCTGTTGAAAGGCGATTTTCCAACAAAATACTTTAATATTGGCTTGGGCAAAATTATCAACCTAAATAATTATGAGGGATTCAGAATTGGCTTTGGCGGCAAAACAAATTCGAACTTCTCAAATACCTTCAAAGTGGAATCTTACATTGCCTATGGCACAAAGGACCACGATTTTAAATATCATATTTCGCCTTCCTTCCGATTGGCAAAAAATACAAATACATGGATTGGGGCCGCTTATACAAACGACTTAACAGAAGCGGGATCGTTAAATTTTATCGCAAAAAACAGCACATTTTCACCGCTTAATCCAAGGAATGTTAATATTATTCAATTTTACGATTATAAAACAATAAGTGCCTTTCTAAAACATGACATTCGGCCAAATTTAGAGGCAGTACTTCAATTAAGCACAGGTGATTACAGAAATACGTTTGACTATCATTTTATTTCTCCCGATAAAAATTTATCAGAATATATTTTGACAACAGCCATTTTTGGTTTTCAATACAATCCTAAAAGTGAGTATATGAATTCCCCAATTGGCAAATTGACCATAAAAAATGAATTTCCGCAATTTACGTTTCAAATGACGAGGAGTTTTGAAAATGTGTTAAACAGCGATTTTGATTTTACCCAACTTAATTTTAGGGCAATTCACGAAATAAAACGTCTTATAAATACTAAAACTTCAATTTTAATGGAAGGTGGTATCGTTTTTGGCGATGCACCAATCTCGCATCTATATAATTCAACTCCCAATTATACCTATAAAAATCCTTGGGCGAAACGCATCACTTTGGCCGGTACCATGAGTTTTGAAACTATGGGCTACAATGAATTTATTTCAGACAGGTTTGCATCAATTCACTTAAAACACGAATTAAAACCTTTTGAATTCGGTAAAAAATTTAAACCGCAATTAATATTTGTAACCAGGGCTGCTATTGGTGACATCAATAATCCCTCCTATCATAACGGATTGGTTTTTAAAAGTTTAAAAAAAGGGTATTTAGAAAGTGGTTTAGAATTAACCGATATGTTTAAAGGATTTGGCCTTAGTGCATTTTACAGGTATGGCGCCTATAAAAACCCTGAATGGAGCGACAATTTGGCCGTAAAAGTAACCTATAATATCAAACTAAGATTTTAAGAATCAAATACTTTTAGGCCAAACTATTTTTATACCTTTGCAGAAATTTTTTTGAATGGATTTTTGGTCAAGGCTCTCTCGGTTTATTTTAAAAAGAAGATACATCATCTTAGTTGTAATAGCCGCCATCACTGTTTTTTTAGCTTCTCAAATGAAGTATATGCGCTTTTCATATACCGAAGCAAATTTACTTCCCACAAATCATAAAGTTAATGTTGAATATGATAACTTTCTGAAACTTTTTGGTGAAGAAGGCAATCTGATCATTTTGGCAGTTGAAGATTCAACCTTATTTACACCAAAAAAATTCAATGATTGGAATAACTTAACTAAAAATTTAAACCATTTTCCAGAAGTAGATTTTACAGTTGCCGTTGGCGATATTAAAGAGCTGAAAAAAAATGCTGATGAAGAAAAATTCGATTTTATACCGCTATATAAAGAGACTCCCCAAACTCAGGAAGAAATTATAAAAATTAAAACCGAACTTTTCGAAAATCTTCCGTTTTACGACAACATCTTATTCAATAAAAAGACCGGAACGATAAGATCGGTTATCTATTTAAAGAAAGATATTGTAAACACACCGGCCCGTAAAGATTTTATTTTCAATATATTAAATCCTGCTATTGAAAAATTTGAAGCAGAAAATAATATAGATGTGCACGTTTCAGGTATGCCTTATATCCGAACCATGAATGCCCAAAATATCATTGATGAAATTGGGATTTTTGTAGGTTTGGCTTTGGCAGTCACCGCCTTAATTTTCTTTTTCTTTTTCCGCTCAGTGAGAGCAACTATGATTACGCTCTTGGTTGTGGGTATTTGCGTTATTTGGGCTTTTGGGTTTATTGGATTATTCCGCTATGAAATTTCCGTTTTAATGGCTTTAATTCCGCCTTTAATCATTGTAATTGGTGTTCCCAATGCCATATTTTTGATTAATAAATACCAGCAAGAAGTAAAAAAACATGGGAATCAGGCAAAATCAT
This sequence comes from Lutibacter sp., assembly GCA_035470005.1. Taxonomy (GTDB): domain Bacteria; phylum Bacteroidota; class Bacteroidia; order Flavobacteriales; family Flavobacteriaceae; genus Lutibacter. The sequence goes on from DATIRG010000614.1 coordinate 7,645, forward strand.
TGCAACGTGTTATTTCAAAAGTAGGAAATGCCACCTTAATGACCAATGTGACCACAGCTTTTGGATTCTCAACATTTATCTTTACCAAAAGTCAACTATTAAGGGAATTCGGGATTGTTGCATCCATCAACATTATAGGAATTTTTCTGGTCGCTTTATTTCTTATCCCCATTGTGTACAGTTTTTTGCCTTTACCGAAAGAAAAACACTTAAAACATTTGGAACGAAGGTGGATTGAATCCCTAGTAAAAAGGATAGAATCTATTGTCAGAAATCACAGAATTGCCGTTTATGCTTCAACAATTGTATTGATTATTGTGAGTATGATTGGTGTTTTTATGATAAAAGTTTCAGGAAGTATCATTGAAGACATGCCAAAAGGCGAACAATTCTTTAAAGACATTGTGTTTTTTGAAGAAGAATTTGGGGGTATTATGCCACTAGAAATCATCATTGACACCAAAAAAGAAAAAGGTGTCATGAATTTGGGGACGCTGAAGCGCATGGATAAACTTGAGGAAACCATTGATGAAATTCCCCAATTATCAAAACCAATTTCTGTTCTTAATATAGTAAAATACTCAAAACAAGCATTTTACGGAGGCAATCCAAAATTCTATCAATTGCCTACCAATCAGGAGAAAAACTGGATATTGGCCTATTCCAAAAATGCAACAAAAAATACCAATTTATTAAATAGCTATGTTGATTCTACCGGCAGATATGCCAGAATTACAACATTTATGAAAGATATTGGCACCAATAAAATGGAAATTATTGAAGAGCGATTACAACAAAAAATTGACAAAGAATTTCCTAATGAAAATTACAGTGTAACCATGACCGGTAAAGCATTGGTGTTTTTAAAAGGAACCAATTATTTAATCAATAATTTAATCATTTCTCTTGCGCTGGCCATTTTTCTTATTTCAGGATTTATGGCATTTATGTTTCGGTCATTCAAGATGATCCTAATATCCTTAATTCCCAATATGTTTCCATTGCTTATAACAGCAGGATTAATGGGATATTTAGGAATTCCCCTAAAACCCTCAACCATCTTGGTTTTTAGCATTGCCTTTGGTATTTCGGTCGATGACACCATTCACTTTTTGGCCAAATACAGGCAAGAATTAAAAGCAAACAATTGGAGGATAAAAATATCGGTTTACAAGGCTTTACATGAAACCGGCGTAAGCATGTTTTACACTTCCATTGTGTTATTCTTCGGATTTTTAGTGTTTACCGTTTCAAGTTTTGGAGGAACAATTGCCTTGGGCGGTCTGGTTTCCATAACCTTGTTATTTGCAATGTCTTCAAACTTGTTGTTGCTGCCATCATTGTTGCTTTCATTAGAAAAAACAATTGCAAACAAAGAAGATTTTAAAGAACCCACCCTTACCATTCTTGATCCTGAAGATGAAAATGGCGATAAATTAGAGTAAAAAAGCCCCCTAACCCCCGAAGGGGGAACATTTAATATGTGTTTGGTAATTTAGATTTTTAACAATTCTAATAGGACTAATATCGCATAAACTTTTTCCAAAACTTTTGAAATTTCAAGATAAATTCCCTCTTCGTGGGTTAGAGGGCATTTTGACTTTTTAATTATCATTTGAAACTGTATCTTTGCAACGCAAAAAATTTAGAATATGACAAGAAGCAATGTGGCTGAACTTTTAAATTCAACCAATTTTTCACAAGAAGTTAACCTTAAAGGTTGGGTTAGAACATTTAGGGCAAATCGTTTTATTGCATTAAATGACGGGTCAACTATCAATACCATTCAATGTATTGTTGATTTTGAAAATACTGATGAGCGCATTTTAAAACGTATCACAACAGGTGCTGCAATATCCATAAAAGGAACACTGACAGAAAGCTTGGGTAAAGGTCAAAATGTTGAAATTCAAATTTCAGAAATTGAAATATTAGGCGACTCAAATCCTGAAGAATATCCAATTCAGCCAAAAAAACACAGTTTCGAATTTTTACGTGAAAATGCCCATTTGCGCATAAGAACAAATACTTTTAGTGCGGTAATGCGTGTGCGATCGGCATTGTCTTTTGCCGTGCATAAATATTTTATCAAAAACGGATTTTACAATTTTCATGCACCAATAATCACAGGATCAGATGCTGAAGGTGCCGGAGAAATGTTCAATGTCACCACGCTTGACGCCAACAATCCACCAAAAAATGAAGCAGGAAAAATTGATTATTCTAAAGATTTCTTCGGAAAATTGACAAACCTAACGGTGTCGGGCCAGTTAGAGGCTGAAACCTATGCGATGGCTTTGGGAAAAGTGTATACTTTCGGACCAACTTTTAGGGCCGAAAACTCAAATACAACGCGTCATTTGGCAGAATTCTGGATGATTGAACCAGAAGTGGCTTTCAACAATTTAGATGATAATATGGACCTGGCAGAAGATTTTATAAAATCGGTTATTTCCTATGTTTTAAAAAACTGCAAGGACGATTTGTCGTTTTTAAACGACAGGCTGGCGGAAGAAGATAAATTGAAACCGGCATCGGATCGCAATGAAATGAGCCTTATTGAAAAACTGAAATTCATTGTTGAAAATAATTTTATACGTGTCAGCTACACGGAAGCCATCGATATTTTAAAAAATTCAACGCCAAACAAAAAGAAAAAATTCCAATATTTAATTGAGGAATGGGGCACCGATCTTCAAAGCGAACACGAACGCTTTTTGGTTGAAAAACACTTTAAATGTCCTGTAATTTTATATGATTATCCAGCCAAAATAAAGGCTTTTTATATGCGTTTGAATGATGACGGCAAAACCGTAAGAGCAATGGATGTGTTGTTTCCCGGAATTGGAGAAATTGTCGGCGGAAGCCAACGTGAAGAACGTTTGGAAGTATTACAGCAAAAAATGGCAGATCTCGGCATTGATGAGAAAGAATTGTGGTGGTATTTAGATACCCGAAAATTTGGTACGGCAGTTCATAGCGGTTTCGGATTGGGATTTGAACGTTTGGTGCAATTCACTACAGGAATGGGCAACATTAGAGACGTAATTCCGTATCCGAGAACACCTCAAAATGCAGAATTCTAATAAATGATTGTCAAAACAGACTTCATATGGAAATGCGGTGATTTTTTCGTATTTTTATAAAAAGCAATTTTAATTTATGATTAAACAAGGTTTACAATTCAAATTATCGCAGAAATTATCTCCGCAGCAAATTCAACTCATGAAGTTGATTCAATTGCCTACGCAAGAATTTGAACAACGCCTTAAACAAGAATTAGAAGAAAATCCGGCTTTAGAAATAGAGGATGAAAACTCGGAAGACTACGACAATTCACAATTAAGTGATACCTATGATGAGTATGATGACACCGGAAATGAAAGCATAAATACCGAAGACATCAATATTGATGAATATTTAAGTGATGATGAAATACCAAATTACAAAACACAAGCAAATAACTATTCCTCAGATGATGAAGAAAAGGATATTCCATTTGCTTCCGGTCCTTCATTTACGCAGCATTTAAAAAATCAGATAAATACGTATCGGTTAACGGAAGAAGAAGAAATTATCACTGATTTTTTGATTGGAAGCATTGATGACAGCGGTTATATTCGCCGAGATTTGGTTGATATTTTGGATGATTTGGCCTTCACTGAGAATGTTTTTACCACCAAAGAAGAATTGGAGCGCTTGCTTAAAGTTGTACAGCAATTAGATCCCGCAGGAGTTGGAGCCCGGGATTTAAAAGAGAGCTTAATTATACAGTTAAAACGCAAGGATGAAAAACCGTGCGTAAATCTGGCTATTGATATTTTAGAAAATGGTTTTGAACATTTTGTAAAAAAACATTACAACAAATTACTGCAAAAGTTCCATGTTTCGGAAACAGAATTAAAAGAGGCCATAAAACAAATTGAAAAACTAAATCCAAAACCGGGTGGTTCTTTTGTTGGCAACAGCAAAATAACGGAACAAATTGTACCCGATTTTACCATTAGAATTGTTGATGGCGAATTGGAATTGACACTTAATTCCAGAAACGCACCTGAACTTCATGTTTCAAATGAATATAACAATTTAATGCATGGCTACAAAGATTCCAGTGAAAAATCGAAATCTCAAAAGGAAGCTGTTATGTTTATCAAGCACAAATTGGATGCTGCAAAATGGTTTATTGATGCCATAAAACAACGCCAACAAACCTTGCTTTTAAATATGAACGCCATTATGCAACACCAAAAGGCCTATTTTTTAACGGGTGATGAACGCAAATTAAAACCGATGATATTAAAAGATATCGCTGATGTGATTGATATGGATGTTTCAACAGTTTCCCGCGTAGCAAGCAGTAAATATGTCTCAACACCGTACGGCACCAAATTAATTAAAGAATTTTTCTCAGAATCGATGAAAAATGATCAGGGAGAAGATGTTTCCACAAGAGAAATAAAGAATATTTTAGAAACTGTCATAAAAAAGGAGGATAAAAAAAGACCTCTAACTGATGATAAATTGGCCTTGATTTTAAAGGAAAAAGGCTATCCCATTGCAAGAAGAACAATCGCAAAATACAGGGAACAATTAGATATTCCTGTGGCGCGCTTAAGAAAAATATTTTAGTAAATTGCCTTAAAATGACTATGAAATTTTCAAAATTTATTTCCTATTTCTTTCATCCAATAAATTTTCCAATCATTGGAACCATTTTATTTTTTCTTTTTATCCCGAAATTTATTTTTAAACCACAAGAGTATATCATCATAGCGGTTATTTTTATTGGTACCTATATGTTTCCAATATTGTTATTGTGGCTTTTGAAACGATTTGAAATGATAGAAAGTTACCATATGGTAACGATTGAAGAACGCAAATTTCCACTATTGCTATTTATATCTATTTCTTTTATTATAGGTCATTGGCTTTATAAATCTGCTATTGTTGATCTATTGTCGCTTTTCTTTTTTGGGTATGGTTTAAGTTTAATATGCATTTCCCTTTTTTTATATCTAAAGATTAAAATAAGCCTGCATACATTGGCAATTTCTGGCCTTATAGGTTTTTTAATATATTTTAGTTATTTCTATAAAATAAATTTAATAGGGATTCTGGCTGCCTTATTCGTTTTAGGCGGTATTGTGGCATCTGCAAGGTTAAGATTGCGTGCACATCAATTAAATGAAGTGTTATTGGGCAGTGTTATTGGTTTGGCGGCTCAGTTTCTTGTTTACTTAATTTACATGATATAAAACTTCAAACCAATTCGAACGTCTTTCAAATCAATATTCTCATCAATAAAAAGCGCATCTTTGAATAAAGGGCTTAAACCATAATAAAAATAAAGATTCCAGTTTCCATAGCCAGTCGCCAAAGTAGCTCCGTATTGAATCCTGTTCATTTCGGGAATGTTTTTAGTGCTTAACACAACTTCAGAATCGATAAATTTTGATTTTGATGTTACCAGGTAAGAAAAGTTTACTCCGCCATAAACCCGCCAGAAATTATATTTTTCGGGTGTTGAAGTCCGCCATCTAAATTCTATAGGCATTTCTATAGAATTAATGCCCAATCTGTTTTTTTTATAATCTTCCGCCAATTCAAATAAAGTAGTTTGATTTTCACGGGAAATTTTTAAGTTTTGAATATACACATTATAGGCATATCCCAGACCCACTCCTAAACCTAAATTTCGCTGCTCGTTTAAGGGAATATCCTTTATAAATCCTAAAGAAAATCCACCCGAAAATCCATTTTGTGAAATTGTAGTCGGCTTGTTGCTTAAAATTGAATAAGTTAACGACAGATATAATTGATCTTCCAAATATTTTAAATCAATTATTGAATCATTATTAACCTGAGCCTGCGGTTTCACAAAGCTAAACAACAAAAAAATTAACACCCAATATTTGCCCATACATCAAAAGTAGGCTATAAAATAATAAAGGCAACCAAATATTAATTGATTGCCTTTATATATTCCATAGCGTTAGAAGTTCTAATAATTCTATTTATAGTTACTGCTTAAATCGTTTCCTTTTGAAGTAGAAAAACTAATTTTCAATGCATTTATGTCTCGTAATTGTTCCTTAATGTCTAAAATTGTACCAACACTGGCTTCCTTATCTGCTTTAATAGAAGTTGTCATAAATTTAACCTCATCTTCTTTTCTTAAAGCTCTTTCAGAGAAGATAAAACTTGGAATATCTTTAACCTCCACTATTTTATCATTTACCTGTATTTTGTCTCCAGATATTCTAGCATCTTTTGATTTACCAACATAAATAGTGCTCACCAAACTCTTAAGTTCCAATTTCTTTACTTCACTGGCCACTGGAAGTGCCGGTTTTTTAATCAACAGATCTGTTTCTCTCATTGTAGTTGACACCATGAAAAAGAACAATAACATAAATACAATATCTGGTAAAGATGCTGTAGAAATTGCCGGTAAACCTTTTTTCTTCTTTTGAAATTTACTCATAATATGTTATTATTTTATCGGTTCAGGTTCAGTAATAATTTGAGGATACTTATTTTTCAAATCGTCTATTTTATCTTGTAAACTTTTTGAAGGATTGTCCTTATAATCATTAAGTAATTCGTCGTAGGTTCTTCCGTATAATTTTTTAGAAAGTGTATTTCTTAACTCGTTATACGCTGCTTCAATTTCATTTTGAACAGAGATATACATACCGTAAGAGGTACCTCTGTCACTTTGCAAAGAAATAATCGCTTTTGTTGGATGATCGGAAGAATTTGGATCTTTCTCACCTCCACAGTAATCACAAGGCTCACCAGGTTTATCGTCAACAGGAGTTCCTAATCCACCTCCGTTATCAATAAACTTGATAGCCAAACGCTTAATGTCAGTTACTTTTACGTATTCATTTTCAACCAACAACAGGTTATTTCTATTGACAACAATGTCCATAACGTTTTTTTCCTTTACAATTACGTCGGACTGTACGTCTGTTTTTTCAGGCAATTTACGCGCAATACCTGAATCAACATCCATCGTAGTTGTCACTAAGAAAAATATTAAAAGCAAGAACGCAATGTCTGCCATTGAACCAGCATTAATTTCTCCAATTTCTCTTCTTGCCATAATTTAATTAATTTTTTACAAGTGATTTTACAAAATCAAATAAGAAGAATCCTAAACCAATAGTCCCTAATATGAAACTGTAATTAATTAGTGCACTTACCCATTTAGAAACACTTCCTGCTTCTCCATCAGGCAAAACTTTGCCCATTGCATCAGTTACGGCTGCATCAGAAGCAAACACATACGCGATCACTAATAGAATGGCCATAGCTGCAACACCCAATAAAGTTCTTTTTAAAACCTCAGGATGCTTGGTTAAATTTAGCAATGAAAAAATTATTGCAATCGCTGCTGTAGCAACCAATAAAATTATTGAGTAGGTAATAAATGGAGACAGTACGCTGTTTTGTAAATCACCATCTTCCATGATAGCTGTATCACCTTCCATTACAATTCTAACGAAAAAATAGAACCCTATTAATCCGAGAAAACCCGTAACAAAAGTTAATATTTTAGATTTTTTCTGATCCATAGTTGTTATTTTTTGTATCGAACCAAAAGGTCAACCAGTGAAATTGAAGCATCTTCCATATTATTTACAATACTATCTACTTTAGAGATAATATAATTATAAAAAACTTGAAGAATAATTGCAACAACTAAACCAAATACAGTTGTTAATAAAGCCACTTTAATACCACCCGCAACAACTGTTGGAGAAATATCCCCTGCTGCCTGGATAGAGTCAAAAGCACTAATCATACCGATTACTGTACCCATGAAACCAAGCATTGGCGCCAAAGCAATAAATAAAGATAACCAAGAAATATTTTTTTCCAACAAACCCATTTGAACACCACCATAAGCAACAACTGCTTTTTCGGCAGATTCAACTCCTTCGTCCATTCTATCTAAACCTTGATAAAATATAGAAGCAACTGGACCTTTAGTGTTTCTGCACACTTCTTTTGCAGCTTCAACGCCCCCTGAAGATAAGGCTCCGTCAATTTCGCTTACTAATTTTCTAGTGTTGGTAGTCGCCATATTAAGATAAATAATTCTTTCAATTGCAATTGCCAATCCTAAAATTAAGGTTACCAATACAATTCCCATAAAGAATGGTCCACCTTCAATAAAACGTTGTTTTAATTCTTGATGAAATGTTTTTGATTCGGTTGCATCTGCAACTTGTTCTGTGTTTGCCGCATCTTGTGCAAAAGCTTTAGGTGCTGCTCCAAATAACAATAATCCTGTGATTGCAAGGATAGTAAATAGTCTTTTCATTGTCTAATAGTTAATTTATTAATTTTACGGGTTAAATATATAATAATTTTTATAAAACAAACAAGTCAGCGAAGAGAAAGATTTTAAAGTCTTTAACTTATCTAATACCTCTACGTTTAGACATCTTTTGCGTATGGCAAGTAACAAAAAAATGTTGAGTTCTAAAAATTTTCTGGCCAATTTAAAATGATTATTTTTACTGTATGGTTTTTTTTTATAATTATCAAAATTTGTAATGTTTTAGCATAAAAAATTAAAAATTATATCGATAAATCCCCATTTATTTAAAGAAAGATTATTCAACCACACTTATTTCTCCCCTAAGTTGGGCTTCAAAAATAGATTTAAATTTGTTTTTTGGAATATTTTCACCTAATAAGTACATCAATTTTGCCAAAGCTGATTCTGTTGTGATGTCTCCTCCGTTTATAATTCCTGCTTTTTTTAATTCAATGCTTGTTTCATATTGTCCCATAATAACACTTCCCGCTATACATTGGGTCACATTTACAATATGCACACCTTTATTAATAGTTTCTTTCAGTAAATCAATAAACCATTTATCAGTAGGTGCATTTCCCGATCCAAATGTTTCTAAAATTACCCCTTTAAGCCCTTCAATGCCTAAAATACTGGCCACCGTTTTTTCAGTAATACCGGGAAAAATTTTTAGGATCACAATATTATTGTCCAGAAGTTTTCTAACTATAAACGGTTTCGCCTTTTTTGGCTTATTAATTAATTGCTTATAAAATTTTAAATGAACCCCGCTCTCTCCCAACGGTGGAAAATTAGGAGAAGTAAATGCTTCAAAATGTTCGGCATTGATTTTTGTTGTTCTATTTGCGCGGTATAATTTGTATTCAAAATATAAACAGACTTCTGAAATAATTGGTTCACCGTTTTCTTGGGATGCCGCAACTTCAATTGAGGTAATTAAGTTTTCTTTGGCATCAGTTCTTAAATCGCCTATTGGCAGTTGCGAACCTGTAAAAATAACAGGTTTTGACAGATTTTCGAACATAAAGCTTATTGCTGAAGCGGTATAGGACATGGTGTCAGACCCATGCAAAACCACAAATCCGTCATAATGCTCATAGTTTTTTTCAATTATTTCGGCAATAAAAACCCAATTGTGAGGATTCATATTAGAAGAGTCAATGGGTTCATCAAGCGAAATACTGCTTATGGTGCAATTTAATTGATTAAGCTCAGGGATATGTTTTAAAAGTTTGTCGAAATTAAATATTTTTAAGGCGCCCTTTTTATAATCTTTAACCATACCAATGGTTCCGCCCGTATATATCAATAAAATATGAGGAATTTTTGCCATTTTGTCTGTTCCTGTATTTTGGAATAATTTATGATGTAAATTTACCAAAAAAAAATACATTAATTAAAAAAAGAAAAATATGATAGGGTTTTATATTCTCATAGGTTTGGTTTCACTGGTAAGCTGGTTGGTGAGCCAAAAGCTGAAAAACAAATTTAAGTATTACTCGGAAGTTCAATTAGAAAACGGTTTAAGCGGTAGGGAAATTGCCGAAAAAATGTTAAACGACAATGGCATTTATGATGTGAAAATTATTTCAACGCCAGGTCAATTAACAGATCATTACAATCCTCAAGACAAAACTGTAAATTTAAGTGAATCGGTTTATTCACAACGAAACGCAGCTTCTGCTTGCGTAGCTGCGCATGAAGTTGGGCACGCCGTTCAGCATGCGCAAGCTTACCAATGGTTACAATTGCGTTCATCCTTAGTGCCTGCAGTGAACATTTCTTCCAAATTTTCACAATGGCTGGTTATTGGCGGATTAATTTTGGGCGCCGCATCAGGAGATTCGGGCATTGGTTTTACCATTGCAGTTATCGGACTTGGCATGATGGGTGTTGCAACTTTATTCAGTTTTATCACGTTGCCGGTTGAATATGACGCCAGTAACAGGGCTTTAGCTTGGCTTAAAACAAATAATATGCTTACAAACAGAGAGCAGGATGGCGCAAAAGATGCCTTAACATGGGCCGCAAGAACTTATTTGGTTGCAGCTATTGGATCTTTGGCGATGTTGCTTTATTGGGGTTTCAGCATTTTGGGAAACAGAGATTAAAAAAATTACCAACATAAAAAAAGCCGTTAATTCGGCTTTTTTTATAATTTAATTTGACGGTCAATTTGTTGGTCGAGTGAAATAAAGGTTTCTGTTCTTGCAACTCCTTTAATAGATTGAATTTCCTGATTGAGCAATTTCATCAAGTGCTCATTGTCTTTACACATAATTTTTATAAAAATGGCATAATTTCCAGTGGTGTAATGACTTTCGATAACTTCAGGTATTTCTTTTAACCGAACTATAGCGGCAGAATATTTACTGGCAGAATCCAAGAAAATTCCAACAAAAGCCAAGGTTTTATAACCCAATACTTTCGGATTGATCGTGAATTTAGAACCGGTTATCAATCCTGCTGCTTCCAATTTTCGTAACCTTTGGTGAATTGCCGCACCTGATATTCCAATTTCACGTGCAATACTTAATATTGGCGTCCGTGCATCTTCCATTAAATGTTTTAAAATAATTTTATCAATACCGTCGAAGTGTAATTCTTTTTCTTTCATCTGTTTAAATTTTATTTTTTATCGGTAACAGATGCAGTTCGCTCTTAATCATTCCTTTGATTGTCAAAATTTGTAATGCTCGTTTCATCCTTTAAAAACTGTAAGTAAATTTAAAAAAATAAAGGATATGAAAAATCATATCCTTTACTATTATTTCAATTTGAAATTTTACTTGATTCCTTCCGGCTGAATTTCAAAATCTTCCATAAATTTTGTTGTGTAATTTCCTGAAATATAATCAGGGTGATCCATTAATTGTCTGTGAAAAGGAATTGTAGTTTTTATTCCTTCAATCACAAACTCATCCAACGCTCTTTTCATTTTACTGATGGCTTCTTCACGAGTTTGCGCCGTTGTAATTAATTTAGCAATCATAGAATCGTAATTTGGCGGTATCGTGTAGCCTGCATAAACATGCGTATCTACACGAATTCCGTGGCCTCCAGGAATATGCAATGTATTAATTTTACCAGGTGATGGCCTAAAATCTTTATAAGGATCTTCGGCATTTATTCTGCATTCTATGGAATGTAATTTTGGATAATAATTTTTTCCGGAAATTGGAATTCCAGCCGCAACTTTTATTTGTTCATAAATTAAATCATAGTCAATTACCTGTTCTGTAATAGGATGTTCCACCTGAATACGGGTGTTCATCTCCATAAAGTAAAAATTTCTATGTTTATCCACTAAAAATTCAATGGTACCAGCGCCCTCATAAGAGATATATTCTGCAGCTTTTACAGCTGCTTCACCCATTTTTTTACGTAATTGTGTGGTCATAAAAGGAGAAGGCGACTCTTCAGTCAGCTTTTGGTGACGACGCTGAATGGAACAATCTCTTTCTGATAAATGACATGCTTTACCAAAAGAATCTCCAATAATTTGAATTTCAATATGGCGGGGTTCTTCAATCAACTTTTCCATGTACATCCCGTCATTTCCAAAACAAGCAAAAGCTTCTTGTCGGGCTGCATCCCAAGCATTTCTAAGGTTGCTTTTGGTATACACCGCTCTCATTCCTTTACCTCCACCACCTGCGGTGGCTTTTAGCATAACTGGATATTTCATTTCATCAGCCAATTTTTCAGCATCTTCGTAGGTTGCCAATAACCCTTCCGAACCTGGAATTGTTGGCACACCAGCTGCTTTCATTGTGGCACGGGCTGAAGCTTTATCACCCATTTTGCTAATCATTTCTGAAGTTGCGCCAATAAATTTTATACCATGCTCTTCGCACAATTTTGAAAATTTGGCATTTTCAGATAAAAATCCGTATCCGGGGTGAATGGCATCGGCATTTGTTATTTCGGCAGCAGCCAATATTGCCGACATTTTCAGGTAAGATTCACTGCTTGGAGGTGGGCCAATGCACACTGCTTCATCAGCAAAACGCACGTGTAAACTTTCAGCATCGGCAGTTGAATAAACAGCCACTGTTTTAACACCCATTTCTCTGCAGGTTCGTATAACTCTTAAAGCGATTTCGCCTCTGTTTGCAATTAATATTTTTTTAAACATACTGTTTTCAAATTATTATAGACGACGATCAACATCAAAAAGTTTTTTTGAAACTTAGATCCTCATGCAAATTGGATTTAAAATTATGATGGATCTACCAAAAATATTGGTTGTCCGTATTCAACCGGAGTGCCATCTTCCACTAATATTTTTACAATTTTACCTGAAACTTCTGATTCAATTTCATTAAATAATTTCATCGCTTCAATCATACATACAACGGTATGCGGACTTACTACGTCACCAACTTCAACAAAAACAGATTTATCTGGCGAAGGTCTTCTGTAAAAAGTACCTATGATTGGGGAAGTGATTTCTATGTATTTTACTGCAGCTTCAGTAACAACTGAATCCGCAATGGCAACTTGAGCAGGCGCTTGAGAAGTCATTGGACTTGATGCCATTTGGGGAATGTGAGAAGGTGCTTGCTGAAGTATGGTTGTTTCAGTTCTTTCAGTTCCGGTTTTAATGGTGATTTTAATATCTTCCATTTCTAACTTAACTTCACTTGCGCCAGATTTGGCTACAAACTTTATCAGATTTTGAATATCTTTTAAATCCATCGTAATTTGGTTTTAAATTGTTAATTGGTTAAGAATTGTATGCCCATTTAAAGTAAATTGATCCCCATGTGAAACCGCCTCCAAATGCTGCGAAAATTATATTATCTCCCTTTTTAAGCTGTTGTTCATAATCGGCTAAAAGCAATGGCAATGTTGCTGATGTTGTGTTTCCGTAATTTTGAATGTTCATCATTACTTTTGAACTTTCCAGTTCAATTCTGTTCGCAGTTGCTTCAATAATGCGCTTGTTTGCCTGGTGTGCGGCAAGCCATTGTATATCATCATTGGTTAAATTATTGCGCTCCATAACTTTAACAGCTGCATCGGCCATATTAAAAACTGCATTTTTAAAAACAGTTTTACCGTCTTGAAAAATAAAATTTTCTTTATTGTCTATCCCTTCTTTTGTCAACGGATTGAGTGAGCCACCTGCTTTTACCTGCAAAAATTCTCTTCCGATTCCATCACTTCTCAAATATTCATCCTGCAATCCCAGTCCGTCATTATTTGGTTCAAATAAAACTGCGCCGGCACCATCTCCAAATATAATACAAGTTGACCTATCTGTATAATCAATCATAGAAGAACATTTGTCGGCTCCAATCAGCAATACTTTTTTATATCTTCCAGATTCAATATACCTTGCGGCTACAGACATTCCGTATAAAAAACTTGAACATGCTGCTTCCAAATCAAAACCAAAAGCATTTGTCGCTCCAATTTCTGTGGCTACAAAAGCTGCTGTCGCTGCTGCTTGCATATCTGGGGTAGCAGTACAAACGATAACAAGTTCAATTTCTTTTGGATCTAATTTTTTCTTGTCGAGCAACTCTTGGGCCGCTTTAATCGCCATAAAAGAAGTTCCTTTGCCTTCACCTTTTAATATTCTTCGTTCTTTAATCCCTGTTCTAGTAGTGATCCATTCATCGTGCGTGTCCACCATTTTTTCTAACATTTTATTTGTTAGAATGTCCTCAGGAACATATTTTCCAACTGCGGTGATCACCGCGGTAATTTTTGTCATATTTTACCCTCTTTTTTTAAAAAAAGAATTCCAAAGAAATGAAATTTATTTTGATTTTTTAGTGCTTTTTATCAGTTTTTGATTGATTTTACGCTAAAATGTAAAAAAAAACTCTCAATATGAGAGTTTTTATCGTTATTTTAAAATAACTGATTAAGCTTTAATTTCTTCTACTGAATCAATTACTATTTGGCCTCTGTAATACAATTTCCCTTCATGCCAATGCGCTCTGTGGTACAAATGCGCCTCACCAGTTGTTGGGTCAATAGCCACTTGCGGCGCTACTGCTTTGTAATGAGTTCTTCTTTTATCTCTTCTTGTTTTTGATATCTTTCTTTTAGGATGTGCCATTACTCTTATTTTTTTCTATTAATATATTCTTTAACTTATTCCACCTAGGATCAATTTCCCTATTTTTATTTTCGTCTTGTTCTTCTTCCGCAGCCTGATCTTCTTCTTCTTCTTCTCCTTTTATTTCAAATTCCTTTAATTTTTCCAAAACTTCTGAGTGAAGGGAACCGTCAATAACGCCAGGATGTACTCTTTTTAATGGCACTGCCAACACAATTGCTTCATAAATGTATTGGGCAACATTCATTTTGCTTTCAGAATGAGGGATGATTAATAACTCTTCGTTTTCATCATTATATTCATCTCCAAATTTTACAATTAAATGAATGTTTGTTTCAATTGGTTGATGAAATAGCTCTGTGGTTAAATCACAAGCCACTTCAACCCAGCCAGTAAAAACAAAATCCAATTCAAAAATTGTTGTATTTTTTAAAAATGACACAGCTACTTTTACATTCGAATCGTAAAACTCATCATAGTTAAAAAAATCAAAGAACTTCTTGTCAATTGTGTATTCAAACTGGTGTATTCCTTCTTTTAAACCAATAAAAGAAATATCAAACTCCTTTAAATCTTTCATTTTGAACTTCAATTTGAGCGTGCAAAGATATAAAATTATAAAATATATACTAAAATAAATATCGAATATTTATCTATTTTCTTTTTGATGCGTACTTTTTAAAGTGTTTTCAGTCAAACTTTTATATTCTCTCCTAGTTTTAAAAATTTGGATACCACTAAAAACCGCTTCTTTAAAGGAGTTTATGTTCGCCAATTCTTTCCCCGCGATGTCATAAGCCGTACCGTGATCGGGCGAAGTTCTTACTTTATTAAGGCCCGCCGTAAAGATAACACCTTCTCCAAAAGACAATGCTTTAAAAGGCGCCAATCCCTGGTCATGGTACATCGCCAAAATAGCATCAAATTTTTTGTAATTTTCAGATCCGAAAAAACCATCGGCAGCATAAGGTCCATAAACCAATTTCCCTTCATTTTGTATTTCGGCAATGGTTGGCCTTATCATTTCATCATCTTCAGTGCCAATTACACCGTGATCACCGCAATGCGGATTTAATCCCAATATGGCAATTTTAGGTTTTGATATGGCAAAGTCCTCCACCAATGTTTTATATAATATGGCAACTTTTTCTTTTATTAAATCGGGGGTAATTGATGCTGTAACTTTTGAAACCGGAATATGACCGGTAATCAAGCCAATTCTTAACGTATCGGCCATTAAAATCATCAAGCTTTTTCCATTCAATTTCGATTCCAAATACTCAGTATGTCCCGGAAAATGAAATTCTTCAGATTGAATGTTCTCCTTATTAATAGGCGCAGTTACCAACAAATCAATTTCTCCTTTCGCCAATGCTTCTGTTGCCGCTTCAAGCGATAAAAATGCGTATTTTCCTGATTCTGCTGTAGGTGAGCCTAAATTTACTTCAAATTCTTCTTTCCAAAGATTCAATACATTGAACTTGCCTTGGATGGCAGCGTCAACTTGCCGTATGCCGTTAAAAAGTAAATTGATATCCATATTTTTTTTATAGGCTGTAATTAATTTGGCTGAACCAAACAATACAGGCGTACAAAAATCAAACATCCGTTTATCCAAAAAGGTTTTCAAAATAATTTCTATACCAACGCCATTAAAATCTCCGATAGAAATTCCCAATGTTATTTTTTCAGATTTGTCCATAATTCAGGTTTATTATACTTAATTTTGAATCATCAAAAGTAGTCAATTAAATTGAAAAAATTATGTTTACCGGTATCATAGAAAGTGTGGGGTTTGTTAAAAACCTGCAGCAGGAAAAAGAAAATCTTCATATCACCATTGAAAGCAAATTCACTTCCGAATTAAAAATAGACCAAAGTATTGCGCACGACGGCGTTTGTTTGACCATTGTGAACATAAAAGACAAGGAATATACAGTGACTGCCATAAAAGAAACGCTTGACAAATCGAATTTGAAATACGTTACTGTTGGATCTGAAATAAATTTAGAACGCGCCATGATTCTTGGCGCCAGACTGGACGGACATATTGTGCAGGGCCACGTTGACCAAACTGCTGTTTGCACCAATATTACTGAAGAAAACGGAAGTTGGGTTTTCAGTTTTGAATATGACAATGCTTATAACAATATCACCATTGAAAAAGGTTCCATTACCGTTAACGGTGTAAGCTTAACGGTGGTAAATTCGCAAAAAAATAGTTTTTCTGTGGCGATTATTCCTTATACATACGAGAATACAAATTTTCACACGTTTAAAAAGGGAACTGTTGTAAATTTAGAATTTGATGTGATTGGCAAGTATGTAGCCAGACTACTGGAGAAATAATTATTCCT
>DATIRG010000615.1:0-1616 GCA_035470005.1 Lutibacter sp.
ATTTTTCAGCACCAGCCAAGAATAAATATGCTTATAGACTTGAAAATTTCACTGAAAATTGGATTTATTTAGACAATTCAAGAACTGCAACATTTACCCATTTACCATCTGGTAATTATATATTAAAAGTTAAGGGTAGCAACAATGACGGGGTTTGGAATGAAGAAGGAATTTCTATTCCATTCGAGGTTTTACCACATTGGTCTGCGACTTGGTGGGCAGTTACTTTTTACATCTTACTTTTTTTGTTGCTTTTCTTTTTTATCAGAAAATATGAAATGAAAAGGATTACGATGAAAAATGAACTTGAACTTGAACAAAAAGAGTACAATACTTTGAAGGTTTTAGACCAATTGAAATCGCGATTTTTCGCCAATATTTCTCACGAATTTAGAACGCCTTTAACATTAATTAGTGGTTATGCCGAAAATTTAATGGAAGCATTGCCAACAAATCATATAAAAAAACAAGCGCAAGGCATTGACCAAAATGCAAAAACACTTTTAAAACTGATCAATGAATTGTTGGATATTTCCAAATTGGAAGCAGGAAAAATGAACTTGAAACTTTCGCAGCAAAACATCGTTTTATATCTTAAAAATTTATTTTTTTCTGTTGAATCATTTTCAGAAAAAAGACATATTTCCCTGAATTTTGTTTCTGATGAAACAAATATTCAAGTTGTTTTTGACGATGAAAAAATGGAAAAAATCATCATGAATATTGTTTCTAATGCGTTGAAATTTACACCTGAAAACGGAGAAATCACCTTAACAATCCAACGAAAAAATAAAGAAATGCTATCAATTTGTATCTGTGACAACGGTATTGGGATTGAAAAAGAGAGCCTTTCAAATATTTTTGACCGATTTTATCAGGCAGACAATTCGGACACCCGCTTGTATGAAGGCACCGGGATTGGATTGGCTTTGGTGAAAGAATTGGTTGAATTGCATAGTGGAACCGTAAAAGCTTTCAATAATGAAGAATTAATCGGGCAAAATGGAACAACTTTTTCCATAGAACTTCCTTTTGGAAATGTTTCTGAAATCAGTAATGAACAGGCGATTGAAATAGAAAATCAAAATCCATCCGCAGTAAATGTCCATCAAAATAAGAAACTGCAAATACCCGAGATAAGTTTCGATAAAAAAATCATTGTTTTGGTTGAAGACAATTTGGCAATCAGAACTTTTGTCAAAAATCTTTTGCAACCAATCTATAAAGTTATTGAAGCATCTAATGGGGAGGAAGGTTTTGAACAAGCAAAAAGAACAATTCCGGATGTGATAATTACCGATGTGATGATGCCAAAACTTGATGGAATTTCTATGGTTCATCTTTTAAGAAATGAAGAGAAAACGAGCCATATACCTATTGTTATTTTAACAGGAAAAGCTGCACATGAAGATCGGCTTGCGGGGTTGGAAACCGGTATTGAGGCTTATTTAACAAAACCGTTTAGCGTAAAAGAACTTCAATTAATTTTAAATAATCTTATTCAGCAAAGAGAGCAGCTACTTAAAAAATATCAAAATAAATTTGTGGTTGCCTCTGATGAAATTCCTTTGGCATCAGTTGATCAGCTATTTTTGGAAAAAGCGATTCAACACATC
>DATIRG010000616.1:0-1879 GCA_035470005.1 Lutibacter sp.
TAATTCGTCCATCAACCATTTCGGCATTTGCATCATACGTCGGCAAAACTTCTTTTACGTGGCTTACTTTTTTATCGCTTTGGCTGTACAAAAAGGAACTGAAGTTTTGTTGTTCTTTTTTTAAATAACTTACAATCCACTGCTGCAGTTGTGATTTTTCTGCAGATTTTTCTTCTCTTACGTAAACAACGGCTTTACGTGCAGCAACTAAAAGATCTTTTCTTGAAGTGTCCAAAACAGCAGACAAATCGTTTTTTAATTTAAGGATAAAAGGTTTGTTGTGGCTTTTGTTTGCCAGATTCTCCAGTATTTGCAGCACTTTGGCTTTTTCTTCTTTTACCGGATTTAGAAATGCATTCCAAGCATCTCTTCGGGCTTGATTGACTTCTTTTTTTGCATCTTTTTCAATGACAATCAATTCTTCTTCGGAATCAACAAAGCGAAGCAAATTATTGTTGCTGTCTTTTAATTCGAATTCAATAATCCAGTCGCGCATTTTGGCGAGACAGTCGTTTTGTTTTTCCCAAATTAAGCGCTCTTTTGTTTTATAGCGTTCGTGTGAACCGGAAGTTGAATGGCCTTGCGGTTGCGTTAAATCTTTTACGTGAATTAAAACAGGCACATGTTCTTCCCGGGCAATTTTTGCCGCTTTATTGTAAACGGCAATCAATTGTGGATAATCCCATCCTTTTACCACGAAAATTTCAAATCCTTCCGAAGTTTCATCACGTTGAAATCCCTTTAATATTTCTGAAATACTCTCTTTGGTCGTTTGATATTTTGCCGGAACCGAAATGCCGTAATCATCATCCCAAACACTAATAATCATAGGAACCTGCAATACGCCTGCAGCATTGATGGTTTCAAAAATAGGCCTTCTGAAGTGCTTGCATTTCCAATAGTTCCCCAGGAAATTTCATTCCCGTTGTCTGAAAATTTCGGATTGTTTAACTCAGGAATATTTCGAAACATTTTTGAAGCCTTTGCAATTCCAAGCATTCTTGGCATTTGGCCCGCTGTAGGTGAAATATCGCCGGTTGAATTGTATTGTTCTGTCAGGTTTTTAAAGTGACCGTTTTCATCCAGACTATGGGTCGCAAAATGGCCGCCCATTTGTCGGCCACCCGACATTGGGTCGGCGTTAATGTCAGGATGTGCGTACAAACCAGCAAAAAATTGTTGGGGCGTTAACTCGCCAATGGCCATCATGAAAGTCTGGTCGCGGTAATAACCCGACCTGAAATCACCTTTTTTAAAGGCTTTCGCCATCGCCAGTTGCGGCACTTCTTTTCCGTCTCCAAAAATTCCAAATTTTGCCTTTCCGGTTAAAACCTCTCTACGGCCCAAGTAACTGCATTCTCTGCTAATTACAGCAATTTGATAATCGCGCAGCACTTCTTTTTTAAATTGGTTGAATGATAACTGTTCTTGGTTTGTGGATGAAGATTTTACCTGCATATTTTTGATTTTTTTTAGTAGGGGTAAAGTTACAAATTTAAATGTTATTTAAAATTGGGGCAAAAATTGGGATAAAAGTTAAAGGCGGAAGTCCGATGTCCGAAGACAGAGGACCGAATATTAAACAGTTAAAGTTAACTAAAAACTTGAAACAAAAAAACCAATCACGTTTAACATACAACTCATAACCTAGTAAAACCCTCTTTTTGCGAAATTATATATTTTTTTAGGATTTAAAATAAGTACAAACCTAATTTTTGAGGGATAACTTGGCTGGGTCAATTCCCAACCCAAATTGGAATAAAGTGGGAAATACACTTCTAAAATATCATTTATAAAGTTCAACCTTACGCCGCTCTCGTAAGCAAAATATACGTTTTCATTTTTGTTTTTCACAAAACCGACGTCATTATATGCTTCA
>DATIRG010000617.1:0-5347 GCA_035470005.1 Lutibacter sp.
ATTGTTTGGGCCTATTTCGGACCAAAACCTGACGCTTTGGTTTATGCTTTTGTGAATGCCGTTGCAGTATTGATTATTGCTTGTCCGTGCGCCTTAGGATTGGCGACGCCTATGTCGATAATGGTTGGAGTTGGCAAGGGAGCACAAAGCGGAATTTTAATTAAAAATGCCGAAGCGCTTGAAACTATGAATAAAGTAACTATTTTAATCACCGACAAAACGGGAAAGCTTACTGAAGGAAAACCTTCCGTTGAAAAAGTGGTTGCTTTGGAAGGAGATTCAAATGATTTATTACAGCAAATTACTTCTTTAAACCAATACAGCGAGCATCCATTGGCGCAAGCCGTTGTGAATTACGCCAAAGACGCTAAAACAAAGTTGACTAAAGTTGTTGATTTTGAGGCGGTAACAGGAATGGGTGTTACAGGCACGGTTGGCAAAAACAAAGTTGCTTTGGGCAATAAAAAATTGATGGAAAAAATAAATGCCTCGGTTTCAGCAGAATTAGAAACTCAAATTTTAGCGGAACAAAAGTTGGGCAAAACAGTTTCCTATATTTCTGTCGATCAAAAAGCCTTGGGTTATGTAAGTATCACAGATGCCATTAAAAAAACCAGTATCACTGCCATTAAAAATTTAATGGATCAAGGTGTTGAAGTGATTATGTTAACCGGCGACAATGAAAATACCGCCAAAGCAGTTGCCGACGAATTGCATTTATCCAACTTTAAAGCAGGTTTTTTGCCTGAAGACAAATTGGAATTTATTAAAAAATTACAGGCAGAAGGAAAAATAGTCGCGATGGCTGGCGACGGTATCAATGATGCTCCGGCACTGGCCCAATCAAATGTGGGTATCGCTATGGGAACAGGAACCGATGTTGCCATTGAAAGTGCCGCAATGACCTTGCT
Source organism: Lutibacter sp. (assembly GCA_035470005.1). Taxonomy (GTDB): domain Bacteria; phylum Bacteroidota; class Bacteroidia; order Flavobacteriales; family Flavobacteriaceae; genus Lutibacter. The sequence continues at coordinate 912 of DATIRG010000617.1, forward strand.
TAAAGGCGATTTACAAGGGATTGTAAAAGCAAAAAATTTAAGTCACGCCGTGATGAAAAACATCAAACAAAACCTGTTTTTCTCCTTTTTTTATAATGTATTGGGCGTGCCGATTGCCGCAGGCATGTTGTTCCCAATATTTGGATTGTTATTATCGCCTATCATTGCAGCTTTGGCGATGAGTTTCAGCTCTGTTTCGGTGATTGTAAATGCTTTGCGTTTAAGAAATTTGAAACTTGATAAATAAAATCATGAGATTTCTACGTTGTTTTATCTTCTTATCAAGCTAAAATGCCCTTTATATTCTTGGGTTTCATCATTCAAATCTGTCATTCGCGCCAAGTACCAATAATCTGTTGAAACTGCTTTGTGGGAATTGTAAAATCCGTCCCAACCATTTTGGGAAGCGCTAAAATTTGCCATCAACTTGCCGTATCGGTCAAAAATATAGATTGAAGATGATTTAAAAACACCCGGATCCACGCCTAAAACATTCCAGGTATCATTTTGGCCGTCGTCATTTGGCGTGAAAAAATTTGGAAAGCCGAAAACATAAACTGTGACTTGCGCGATGCCGCAATTATTTTTATCTCGGACAAATACGATATGTGTTCCGGGTATTACTTCTGAAAAAACCGGGTCGTCCTGATAAGGTCCTGAAATATCATCCAACGCAAACTCATAATCGCCAATACCCAAATTCTGATTGGCATTGTTTATAGTGATTGAATTGTTCCCCGAATTGTCAATGATCTGGATGTCATCAGAAGAAATATCAGCAATAATAGATTCTGTGATGTTGATTTGCTTAGGAAAAGACACACAACTAAAATTTGAGGTTGCCATTACTGTATAAACGCCGGCTTGGGAAATTTCCGCAAAAGGTTGGTCACTAATTACAATTCCTGCTTCATCCGTCCATTCATAAGAGTAAGTGCCAAGCGGATTGCGGGTTGAAATTATTTTTGGCAAATCGTTTAAACAAATAATGGCAGTTTCATCAAGCTCAAATTCGGGTCTTGGATTTACTTTTAATTGAATTACTGGCGCAATACCAAAACAATTGCCGTTCACTGCACTTTCAACGCGCACCCAAATGGTTTGGCTGAATGGCACTTCGCTTAAATAAGCATTTGCCGGACTAATGATATTGGTTTCCAAAAGCGCATCATTTTGGTTGCGATAATACCCTACCCGCAAATTTGGACTTGGAAATAAAGAGATTATTTCTGAAGTGACTTGCGCTAAATTAAATTGGTGCAATCCGTCTATGGTGGCATCATCATCGCAAACCGTAATTATACGTCCGGGATAATTTGAAGGAAATGCTGTCACTGAAACTGACAGATTTACCTGCACAATTCTATGACAGCCATTTGCAGAAGAAACTCGAGCAAAAACAACGGAACTGATATTATTTGAAAAAGAGGATTTATTGACTTCATTTATGCCCGAAGCTGCATCGGCTGCTGATAAATGATAGGTCACATTTAAATTATTATTGCCAATAGTCACGAAAAAATCAGCTTCCGAAAGGTTGAAATTCGTTCTTCCATCCGGATTTCCGTCTTCATCGCATTGTACAAAATCATAGGCTGTTAATCGCGCATTTGGCAATGGTTTTACTTCAACAATAAAAGAAGTATCTGCATTACAATCCAAATTATTAGGGTTTTTGTTTGTTACCCGTACATAAATGGTTTGCTGATTGGCTACACTATTTGGATAGGCTGTTGGGTTCGGAATTTTACTGGTAAAGGCGGCATCTCGATAATAATTTACTTCGAAAACATAGGGTGATTGTCCGTTCAAAATAATCGTTTCCCGCTCGGTTAAATCAAATTGAATAAAACCATTGGTGTCATTTCCATCTAAATTATCATCACAATAGGACAAATTGGGAATGTTTGAGGGCACGGCAGGATATGGTGTATCAAACACCTGTAAAGTAAAACTTGTGGTTTCGAAACAATCGGCAAATCCCTTATTTTGAATGCGCGCATAAATAATTTCTTGGGCATAAGGCGTAACATTGGTATATGGATTAGACAATTTGTCCACATTATTATTGGCGTCTTCCTGTGTTGCATAATAATTAACTTCAAAATTCGCAGAACTTTGAGTTCCTAAAATTTCAGCATCTTTTATGGTATTTAAATCGAATTGATAAAAGCCATCATTATCAAAATCACATTTCAGAATATTGGAGGTTGGATTTGCTCTAGCTTTTTCAAAAACTTCTAGATTGAATGTCGTTATTGCAAAACATGCTGAGTTTACGCTCGGTTCAACCCTTACCCAAATTGTTGCTGTTTTAGATGGATATGCATTTGAATTAAGAATCCAGCCTTTTCTATCATTTGCTTTAGTTAGATCATCGTAATAAGTAACAATATTACCCGAACCATTAAGTATTATTGGCGTTTGTTGGTCAAGATTAAAAATCATAAATCCATCGGTATCATCATCACAGGCATTCAAATCAGGCGGTTTATTAGCTATTGGTGGCGGCGCTGCTGAAATATCAAATGAAATAACTTCAAAACAATTCGTATTCGCATCATTTTGAATTCGGGCCCAGATTGTTTTTCCGCCACTCAAATAAGGACTTGTTAATGGAGCGGCACCAAGTTGTGCAAAAGATTGAAATTCATGATACGTTACAGTCATCCCAGTTTGTCCATTCAAAATTGCCGTAGTATTGGACGCTAAATTGAAAGTCTCAACACCATCGCCATTTGTGTCACATAAAACAATATCCATTGGGTTGCCGGCAGTGGGAATGGCGTGAAAAGTTACCAAAATATCATCGGACTTTGGTATTCCTGTTGTGTTGTCTGTAACAGTCACCTGATAATTTCCCGTAGTATTTACAAAAATCGCCTCTCCTGTTTTTGCAGGAAAGAATGGCACAAACAAGCCAGTCGCACTATCCATGTACTTCCATTCATAACTTATTGAAGGTCCAAAAGTTTTGGCATTTAATTGGGTATTTTGTCCAATACAAAAATTTCTGTCGGGTCCCAAATTCACCAAAATTGAGCAATCCAAAGGCGCTGCATTATTTGTGATTACGGCACCTTTCCAATTGATTGAAAATCCGGAATTGTTTCCTGAATATTGATTGATTAATATAACATATTCATCTCCAACATTTACATTCATCCAGAGATCATAAGCATCAGTTTGGGCATTGGTAACAGGATCAATACCAACACCCGTGTAACCAGTTGGCGAAGCTTTACTGTAATTACAGGCAATTGGCGTTCCTAAAGCACCACAGGTTGGATTAGGGCCATAAACCGCAAAATCCCAGTCTTCACTTAAATTATTTGGGGTGATGTTGAATCCGAATTGTCCACTCTCGGCCAATTTAATCCGAAACCAATAGGAATTTGTTTCTATTGTGGTTACTCCCAAACCATTTCGTAAACAGCCTGAAGCACTACTGCCAAAAAAATCATCGTATCCAAAACCGTTTACTACACCACCTGAATTGGCATCAGAACATATGGGCAAGGCATTTGAACAGTCTTGCTGTCCATATCCATAAAAAAATCCGACAACTGAAAAGAATACAAATGCTATGAAGTGCTTTTTCATAAGTTATCTTTGGGATTGGCTAAATTTTTGCAATCAAATCTATGCTATATCTTTTCAAATTTAAAATTAAATTCTTAATTGCAATATTTTTAAATGACTTTTTAATTGAGCCTAAAGTAATTAGAAACCAAAAAGGTTGATTTCAACAGAAAACAACCTTTTTTAAATTTATGATTTTTGATTTATTTTTACAAATTCGCCACCAGCCAATTTCCGACTTCACTTGTTTTATAGGCTTTGTTTTTTCCTGATAAATCTTCGGTAACAATTCCCTGTTCAAGAGATTTGTTCACCACATTTCTGATTGCTTCTGCCTCCTCTTTTAATTTAAAAGTGTCTTCAAACATCATGGCAGCCGATAAAACTGTGGCCAGCGGATTGGCAATATCTTTTCCAGCTGCCTGCGGATAAGAACCGTGGATTGGCTCATATAAAGCGTTTTTTTCTCCTACGGAAGCCGACGGCATCAAGCCCATTGAACCCGAAATTACCGAAGCTTCATCGGTTAAAATATCTCCAAACAAATTTTCGGTAATCAACACATCATAAGAATTTGGCCATTGCACCAAACGCATGGCAACAGCGTCAACAAACTCATAAGAAACGGTGACTTCAGGATAATCTTTTTCCATGGATTGCACGGTTTCTCTCCACAATCTTGAAGTTTCCATCACATTTGCCTTGTCAACACAACACAATTTTTTTGTGCGCGTCATTGCCAGTTCAAAGCCTTTTTTTGCTAAGCGGATTAATTCTTCCCGGGTGTAAGTACAAGTGTCAAATGCTGTTTCCCCGCCATCTTTTCTTCCTTTTTCACCGAAATAAATACCACC
>DATIRG010000618.1:0-6049 GCA_035470005.1 Lutibacter sp.
GGAAAATATTGTCTACGAAAAATAATACATCTTTTCCTTGTCCTTCTCCTGCACCGGCACCATCACGGAAATATTCAGCAATGGTCAATCCTGATAAGGCAACACGTGCACGTGCTCCTGGAGGTTCATTCATTTGTCCGAAAACAAACGTTGCTTTTGATTCTCTTAATCCTGCTTTGTCAACTTTAGACAAATCCCATCCGCCTTCTTCCAAAGAGTGCATAAAAGCATCTCCATATTTTATAATGCCCGATTCCAGCATTTCTCTTAAAAGGTCATTTCCTTCACGTGTTCTTTCACCAACACCTGCAAATACAGATAAACCACCGTGACCTTTTGCAATATTGTTAATCAACTCCATCAGCAAAACAGTTTTACCAACACCAGCACCTCCAAATAATCCAATTTTTCCACCTTTTGCATAAGGCTCAATTAAATCGATTACTTTAATACCTGTGTATAAAACTTCTGTTGAAGTAGATAAATCTTCAAATTTTGGCGCCTGACGGTGAATTGGCAATCCGTTTTCACCTTCTTTAGGTAAATTCCCCAATCCGTCAATAGCATCGCCGATTACGTTAAATAAACGTCCGTAAATATCTTTTCCAACAGGCATTTGAATTGCTTTACCTGTGGCAACAACTTCGGTTCCTCTGCTTAACCCGTCTGTTGAATCCATAGAAATGGTTCTAACAGTATCTTCACCAATATGAGATTGTACTTCTAATACCAACAATGAACCATCTTTTCTGGTGATTTCCAAAGAATCATAAATCCTAGGAAGTTCAACGCCAGTTTCAAATTCAACGTCTATAACCGGTCCAATAATTTGTGCAACTCTACCTGTAACTTTTGCCATTACTTTAACTATTTATTTTTTAGATATTTACTCTTTTGGGCTTCGCCTTTGTTTTCAAGGTGCAAAGATAGTTTTTTGATTTTATTTTGAAAAACAAAATATGTGTTTAATTAAAAAAAAACGCCCTAAAAATTTAGGGCGCTTCTTTTTTAAAACTATTTTGATTTTATGGATTAATAGTCCAGGACACAAAATATTGAGAACCTATTTTTCCAACGCCAGGAGCGCTATAATATTCTTTTCCTCCAATATTGGCGCCACCTATTTTGAATAAGGACTTCCATTTATGTACGGTATAATTAACTTGAGCATCAACTACAGTGCGCGCATCAACCATTGCATTCACAAAAGTTGATTCCCAGAAATATTCATCACTCCATCTTACATTCACATTAAAACCAAGATTTTCAATAACATCTGTGTTTCCAAAAGAAACCTTTATTTTATGTTCAGGTGTGTTAAACCCTGCTTCATAATCAGGATCTGAATCTTGGTCAAACTCAAATTTGGCATACGTGTAATTAACACCAAAACTGTAATTTCCCATTACTTTTGTGTCAACCCCAACTGTTGCTCCGTAAGATGAAATGTCGGCAGGTGAATTTGTATAAACCTGGAATGGTTTGTAATCTCCTTGACTTAATGCAATAGCTGCTGGTGGAGCTGGCATTGTTGAAGGATTAAAATCAGAAAAATCAGCTTTTCCATAATAAGGCACTAAAACTGTTTTGTTTCCGATAAAGTCTTCATACTGGTTGAAGTAGGCACTCATATCCAAAGACAATCTTCCAAAACCTGCTCTATAACCAACTTCATAGGCAGTCACCTTTTCAGGTTTTACAAGACCGAAGTTAGATTTGGCTGGTGCTCCTGCCATAACGGATGATAAAGAGAATGAATTCTCATAAGCTGCTCTACCCACCAATTCAACAGTGCTTACGCCTCCATTAAACATTCGACCTGTTGGACTAACCGTTAATGGATTTGTTGTATATCGGTCTAAATTGTCTGGCGCAGAACCTACCAAGATTGCTCTTCCTGCATCTAAACCAATGTATTGGTCCTGTGTGGTTGGATTTCTGAAACCGGTTTGAAAAGAAGCCCTTAAATTGCGGGTTTTTCCTTCTCCCAAAGAATATGAAAGCGAAACTCTTGGAGAAACATTTCCGTCAAAGTTTTGTGCTTTATCATAACGTAATGACCCTGTAAATTTCAATCGGTCATCAACAAATTTCTTTTGCATTTGCATGTACGCACCATATTCTTCATAATTAATTGGGCCATCATAATCGGTAAAAATTGTTCCGGAAGAATTCAAAGAATATTGTCTCCAAGAACCACCAATCTGAATGTCGGCAAAATCTACAGCATCTCCAAAATTATAATTGGCATCTGTATGATAAATTTTTGATGCATCCTGAAATTTTGATCCGGTAGCTAAATTTGCATCAGCAGTTACTTTATCGAAAGCCGCTTTAAAGCCTTCTGAACCAGGAATGTATCTTGCATCGTCAGTTCTGTTCCAAGAAGGCAATCCTAATGCTGGCGCAATTCCAGCATTTAAAGCTCCCAATTGAAAAGGATTTAAACTTGCATTGTTTAATGCATTTCCATCAGCAAAGGCTCTTGCCGCAGTGTGATTTCCGGGAGCTGGCGCAATTGGTCCGAAAACACCTCCAAATGCAGGGTTTAGTAAAGCACCCGACATTGCTAAAAAATAATCAGTAAACCAATTACTGTCTGATTTTGCTGATCGGTTTATATTAATCGCCGCAAAACGGCTGTCATAAGAATCTCCTGCATCTTCATCTGTAATATAGCCTCTTACAAAAAAGTTATTGCCTTTAATTTCTAATTTATGTTGTTGCATAAAGAAATTATTGATGTTGTACCTATTGGCACCTTGGTAAATGGTATTTCCATTTCCAATTTTAGAATTTAATACAATTTCTAAGTCATTTGCAAAAGGTCGATAATGCAAAGCAAAATCGGCTTTGGCGCTTTCAGCTTTATAGCCATCCATCAAATCTACTTCATTATATCCAGTTCTTGAAACGGTGCCTAGGGTACCTGCTGGTGTTCTAAAAGTAGCATCCATATTAATTGAAACCTCATCACCATATATATTTAACCCATCATAATTTGGATTGGCTCTGGTTAAACCAGGATTTTCATAATCTTCATAATCTGTAGCATACCATTCTGTTCCTTTCATATAGGAGAATGATGCTTTTGCGGCAAACTTATCGCTAAATTTATAGGCCATTCTTATTCCTGCATCAACAAACTGATTATCGCCAGCTGCTTTTTGCGAGGTAATTCCAGTTTTTCCGTAAACGCTAACGCCTGCAGATTCAAACGGACTTTTACTGGTCATAAATAAAATACCATTAAAAGCATTTGCACCATACAATGCAGAAGATGCTCCAGGAAGCAACTCTACAGTGCTTACATCAAGCTCAGACATCCCCAATAAGTTCCCCAAATTAAAGTTTAAGGCTGGCGACGAATTATCCATACCATCAACCAATTGCATAAAACGCGTGTTGGCAAAAGTTGCAAAACCACGGGTATTGATTGATTTAAATGTTAAACTGTTGGTGTTTACATCTACACCTTTCAAATTTTCAAGTCCGTCATAAAAAGTAGGTGAAGACGTGTTTTTAATTTCTCGGACATCCATTCTTTCAATGGTTACCGGAGATTCTAAAACACGTTCAGGTGTTCTTGAAGCTGATACAACAACTTCATCCAATGCTGTAGCTGCTTCATCAAGCACTACGCTAACTCTTTGTTCACTTTGGGTAATTTCAACTTTTGTTGATGCGTACCCAATAAGTGAAATTTCTAAAGTAAAAGGTGGATTTTGAGCTACTTTAAACGAAAAATTTCCGTCAAAATCAGCTGTTGTTCCAATAGATTTACCTAAAACTTTAATGTTGGCGCCAGGAATAGGCTCACCAGTTTTTGCTTCTTTTACAGTACCTGTAATTGAAGTTTGGGCAAACATAACTGAACCCGTAAAAAGTACAAAAATAATACTTAATAGTTTTTTCATAATATCCTTATATAATATTGGTTAATGTAGACGCAAAATACAATTTTTTTCCAATTATTGTAAAAAACGTCATAAAAAAAGAATAAAAAGTTAATTTAATCTTTTTTTATAACTAATATGATAATTATCAGTACATTATAAAATTATAAATTCTCCAATAGCTGCTGAAAATAACGATTTTTTACACTTCTTTTTTCAAAAACAGCTGATTAAGGTTAATGCAATTTCTACTAAGTAACAGCACTATGATTAAATATTACTAAAACGTTTTCGGAATTAATGTTAAAAAAAGCTAAAAAAATTCGCTTTTTATTCCATTTTTCCTATTGATGATATTTAATTCATAATCGTTTAGAAATAAAATTATAAATGGACTGCAATTAACGGTTCATCAGATACTTTTTTTCTGATATTTAATTTAATTTAATTTCCCTATTTTTGCTTCAAACTAAAAAACATATTTACTATGACTAAAATGATTCATTCTTATTGGGCTTACCTGGTATTGTTAATTTTAATTATTGCCGTTTTTAATGCCATTATTGGATTAACTTCAAAAAAAGAATTCAAAACCAATGATTTGCGTATCTCCTTATTTGCCTTAATTACCGCACACATTCAATTGATTCTGGGCTTTATTGCCTATTATACTTCGATTTATTATGAAACGATGCGAAATGTTGGTATGGGTGAAGTGATGAAAAACAGTGAGCTGAGAAAACCTTTGATTGAGCATCCATTGCTAATTCTTATTGCCATTGCTTTAATTACGATTGGATTTTCAAAACATAAAAAGAAAACAGCCGATGCCGCTAAATTTAAGACTATTGCCATTTATTATACGATTGCCTTAATACTTATTCTTGCGGTAATTCCTTGGAATTTGTGGTTTGCTAACTTATAAAATAGTATCCGAAGCCGAATGGCTTCGGATTTTTTTTAAATGATGAAAAAAATTTTAGCCTACATTCTTTCTGTCGTTTTCTACTTTTTTTACTTGAGTGGCCTGCTTATTTTTCATGCAATGCAGTGGATTGGTTTTAACTTTGGAAAATACCGGGGCCATAAAATTGCGGTGGATATTATGAATGGGTCTTTTACCTACCTTCTTTATGTTTTGGGAACGCGCATAAAATTTATCAGCAACTACCCAATTCCTGAAAATGTGCCCTTAATTATTGTTTCAAACCACCAAAGCATGAATGATATTTCCCCCATTTCATGGTTTTTGAGAAAATACCATCCAAAGTTTGTTTCAAAAGTGGAACTGGGAAAAGGAATTCCGAGCGTTTCCTATAATTTAAGGCACGGAGGTTCAGTTTTAATTGACAGAAAAGATTCCCGTCAAGCTTTAACTGCACTCAAAGAATTTGGACAATATATTGAAAAAAACAAATATACTGCAGTTATTTTTCCTGAAGGCACCAGAAGTAAGGATGGCGTTCCCAAACGTTTTTCTGAAAACGGGCTTAAAATGCTTACTAAATTTTCGCCTTCTGCCTACGTCATTCCAATGACTATTAACAATTGCTGGAAACTCAACAGATATGGTATGTTTCCTTTGGAAGTTGGCGTAAATATTACTTTTGAACTTCACGAACCCATCAAAGCAGATTCCCTAGAATTTGTTAAACTTTTTGAAAAGGTAGAAAATACCATTAAAAATGCTGTAATTTAGCGAACTACTACTAAATTAAAAATTATGTCATTACAAAATATCAGGTTAGAAGTGATGCTGACCCTGGAAAAAAGCATCGACATCTTTGTTGAAAAGTTTTTAATTACTCCAGAAAAAATCTGGCAGCCAACCGATTTTCTTCCAAATTCCCAAAGCGATAAATTTATTGAGGAAATAAAAGAAATCAGAGAAATTTCCAAAGAATTGGATGATGATTTTTGGACCGTTCTGGTGGGTGACACCATTACAGAAGAAGCATTGCCAACCTACGAATCGTGGTTGCTTGATGTGGAAGGAATTTCACAAACCAGCAATAACGGCGGCGATAACGGCTGGGCAAAATGGATACGCGCCTGGACCAGCGAAGAAAACAGACACGGCGATGTGCTGAACAAATATATCTATATGTCGGGCAGGGTAAATATGCGTGAAGTTGAAATTACCACCCAACATT
>DATIRG010000619.1:0-2252 GCA_035470005.1 Lutibacter sp.
ATGGATTCATCTGCAAATCCGTTTATCATCACGCAACCCGAATTTATGCGTCGTATGAAAGAAATGCAGGCAACAGGCGGCGGCGGATTTATGGGAATGGGAAATTTCCCTGATATGTACAATTTGGTGGTAAATACCAACAACGAATTGGTTGGCAAAATTTTGGCCACAAAAACCAAAAAGAAACAGGAAGCTCTTATTAAACAAGCGTTTGACTTGGCAAAACTTTCTCAAAACTTACTGCACGGCGAAGATTTAACCAATTTTATCAAACGAAGTTTTGAGCTGATTAAATAGCAATTCAAAATAGTTTAACAAACAATTAGTAAAATGCCTCAATAGTTATTGGGGCATTTTTTATTACTTTTATCACCATCTTAATAATTTACAATACTTGGCATTTTTTTTGCAGCTGTCTATGAAATTAAAACTGAAAATGAACAATACCTTAAAAATATATCTTTTAACACTTTTCATAGGTTGTTTCTCGGTAAATTTATTTTCACAAATTGATGCTGGAAAATCTTCCGCCAAACCCATAAAAATGGACAACAACAGTGGCGTTCTCAAAAGCAAAACGCCCATAAAAGCCACTTTTGAAAACAAAAAAATTGCACCACCAATACAAAATATTGATTTAAAAATTGATGAAAAGCTGAATACAAGCGCCATTGATAAAAACTTGGAACAAAACAAATCCGCTTCAAAAAATCATAACTTTTTGATGGAAACATTACCAGAAGACAGAGACATTATCGGTAAAAAATATTGGAAAGGACAAGATGTGACCCATAAAAAACTGCAAAGCAATGTTAGTTTGGGAACGGCCAAAAGCACCACAAAAACAGTTAAAATAGAGTGTCGCGATTTTGGTTTGGTCGATGGAGACCGAATCCAAATTTACCTTAATAATCAAGTTGTGAGCACCAACATTGGATTAAAAGGAAATTATTTCGTGGTGTATCTCAATTTAGAAGAAGGCTTTAACAGAATAGATTTTCAGGCATTAAACCAGGGATATTCGGGTCCGAACACTGCAGAAATGATCGTTTATGACGCTATGGGAAACATCATCTCAAATAAAGAATGGAATTTGGCAACCGGCGAAACTGCCACGCTTGGCATCATTAAAAAATAAAGAGATTATGGTTTTAGCCGCATCGGGCGTAATTTTACAAGACAAAAAAATATTGTTGTTGCAACGTTCCCATTACACAGAAAATTATGCAGAATGTTGGGGTTGCCCAGGCGGAAGAGCCGAAGCAGGCGAAACCGCCGAGCAAAACGTGATACGGGAAGTAAAGGAAGAATGCAATTTGGATTTTATACCTACAGAAATTATTAAAATCGGCATTTGGCAGGACCGGAAATATTATCGATTTATGGGAAATTGGACCGGCGAAATAAAAATTCAGGAACTTGAAGTATTGGACTACAATTGGTTTACGTTTGATGAGGCTTCAAAACTGAATTTATCTTTCGATTATCGGGAAATCATTGAATTGCTATACAAGAACCGCCAATTATTATAAAACATTATCTACATACTCTATTCACATATTGTCCCAAAAGGCATTGAAAATATTCGGCTGCAAAATTATGCGCCAACAATTTTTTACGATTTTATTCCGTCAAACGCAGGCATAAAAAAAGCCATCAATCGCGGACAAATCTTAATCAACGGTGAAATTTCCCAAACAGGAACTTATGTGCAATTTGGCCAGACAATCGATTTGTTGGAAACGCCGCAGTCACAGCCAAAAATATTTGAACTGCCTTTAGAAATTTTGTTTGAAGATCCTCATATGGCGGCCATTCACAAGCCGGCCGGATTTTCAGTAAGCGGAAATGCCTATAAAACCATTTTCAATGCCTTGCCCTATAATTTGGAAAAAAGCACCGAACCCGATGCGCTTCCCTGGCCAACGCCAGTGCACAGATTGGACAACCAGACTTCGGGAATTTTATTGATTGCCAAAACAAAAACTGCACAAATTGCATTGGGAAACCAATTTGAAAATCATACCATTCAAAAAAAATATTGCGCGGTGGTGATTGGTGAAGTACTTAAAAATGGCAAAATAAACTCTCCAATTGAAGACAAAACTGCCGAAACTGATTTTGAAGTTGTCACAGTTGTAAAGTCTTTAAGATTTGAAGATTTAAGTCTTTTAAACGTGTTCCCGAAAACCGGAAGAACACACCAAATACGCATTCATTTAGCAAGTATTGACCATCCAATTTTTGGCGAC
>DATIRG010000620.1:0-1813 GCA_035470005.1 Lutibacter sp.
CGAAAGAACCAGCAACCGAAATTTTAATTGCCGAATTGGGCGAAGTGGGTTTTGAAAGTTTTGTTGAAAATGAAGAAGGCGTTGAAGCTTTCATCCAGAAAACCGATTGGTATGCAGAGGTTTTAGAGGATATTTATGTCTTAAAATCTGGGGAATTTCAGATTTCTTATGAAATGCAGGAAATTGCGCAAACAAACTGGAACATTGAATGGGAAAAAAACTTTAACCCAATTCAGGTTGATGGTTTGGTAAGTATCAGAGCGCCATTTCACGAAAATCCAAACCTGAAATACGATATTGTAATTGAACCAAAAATGAGTTTCGGCACAGGGCATCATGAAACTACGCATATGATGGTTCAGCATTTATTGGATTTGGATGTTGCCGGTAAAAAAGTGTTGGATATGGGTTGCGGAACCGGAATTTTAGCAATTTTTGCCGAAATGAAAGGCGCAAAACCAATTGATGCGATTGATATTGACAATTGGTGTTATCAAAATTCTTTGGAAAATGTGGAACGCAATAACTGCAAACACATTGCAGTTTATGAAGGCGACGCCTCTTTGTTGAAAAACAAAAAATATGACGTAATTATTGCCAACATCAACAGAAATATTCTGTTGAATGACATGAACACTTACGCCAGCTGTTTGGATGAAAATGGCGTAATTTTACTAAGCGGTTTTTATAAAGAAGACATTCCCGTGATTGATGCGGAAGTTTCAAAATACGGATTGAAATTGGATAAACAAATTGAACGCAACAACTGGGTTGCTTTGAAGTATGTAAAATAATGATTATTTTTGCAGTATGAGCACAAAAAGAAAAATACAGGAAGATGTTGACGTTCTTGAAAAAGAAGTCAACTTGCATGAAATCATTTTGTTTAATGATGATGTCAATACCTTTGATTTTGTGATTGACTGCTTGGTAGAAATCTGTGACCATACCGCGGAACAGGCCGAGCAATGCGCTTTGTTGGTTCATTATAAAGGAAAATGTGCCGTAAAAACTGGAGAATATGACGAATTAAAGCCACGTTGCACACAACTTTTAACCAGGGGCTTGTCGGCTGAAATCATATAATCAATTTGGTTATTTGAATCATAAAAATTAAAAAATCCCGAAATATTCGGGATTTTTTATTAAATCAAATTCTTATAAAGGAATATTTCCATGTTTTCTGTTTGGCCTTACCACTTCTTTACCTTCCAGCATTTGAAAGGCTTTTATTAATTTTCTGCGGGTATCTTTTGGATAAATGACTTCATCAACAAATCCTCGCCTGGCTGCCCGATATGGATCTTCAAATTTATAGGCATATTCTGCTTCTCTTTCTTTCCATTTGGCTTCTGGGTCTGCGGCCGCCATAATTTCATTTTTGAATATTATTTCTGCAGCGCCTTTTGCACCCATTACGGCAATTTCAGCGGTTGGCCAGGCGTAATTCATATCAGCGCCAATATGTTTTGAATTCATCACATCATAAGCGCCGCCGTAAGCTTTTCTTGTAATTACGGTAACCCGCGGTACAGTAGCTTCACTTAAAGCATACAATAATTTCGCGCCATTTTTTATGATGCCGTTCCATTCCTGGTCGGTTCCGGGTAAAAATCCTGGCACATCAACCAAAACCAACAAAGGAATATTGAAACAATCGCAAAAACGGGTAAACCGTGCACCTTTTATAGAACTGTTTACATCCAAACAACCCGCCAATACCATAGGCTGATTGGCAACAAGACCGATGCTTCTTCCTGCAATACGCGCAAAACCCACAATAATATTTTCAGCAAAATCCTTATGAATTTCG
>DATIRG010000621.1:0-3572 GCA_035470005.1 Lutibacter sp.
GGGTTAAGCTATCAAATAGATTTTGATAATAGTAAAGAACTGCTCCGAAAATTAGGGCTTAGAAAGAAAAAAATAATAATAGATTCAACCAAAGGTTTAAAACCGCTTGATACGATTGAAAAATTTGACCGGATTTTAGATTTTAAAAAAAATAAAAATAAAAAAAATGAATAAACCAACATTGGTAATTTTAGCTGCCGGAGTCGGCAGCCGCTACGGAGGATTAAAACAATTGGATACTTTTTCAGAACAAGGTGACACCATTTTAGATTTTTCAATTTATGATGCCATTCGCGCAGGATTTGGTAAAGTTGTTTTTATCATCAGAAAAAATATTGAAGCCGATTTTAAAGCGTTTTTTGATAAAAAACTGGCAGGTAAAATTGAAGTGGAATATGTTTTTCAGGAACTGGAAAATATACCCGAAAAATATAGAGACAACAATCGTGAAAAACCTTGGGGAACCGGTCACGCCTTGTTGATGGCGAAAGAAGTTGTAAAAGAAAACTTTGCGGTAATCAATGCCGATGATTTTTATGGTGCAGAGGCTTTTAAAGTGGAGGCCGAATCGTTAAAAACGATGGATCCAAAATCCACCAATTTTAATATGATGGGCTATGTGCTAAAAAATACCATTTCCGAATATGGATCGGTTTCACGAGGCGAATGCAGCGTGGATAAAAACGGTTTTTTAACCGGTGTAACCGAAAGAACACATATTGAAAAAGTGAATGGTGAATTGAAGTATAAAGATGAAAACGAAGCTTTAATTCCAATTTCAGAAGAAACAATCGTATCTATGAACTTTTTCGGATTTACGCCAAAATACTTCGAATTGTCAGAATCTTTATTTGAAGAATTCCTTGCAAAAAATTATAAAGAACCAAAGGCAGAATTTTTTATTCCTTTGGTGATCAACCATATCATTGTCAATAAATCGGCAACGATGGAAGTTTTAAAATCAGATGCGCGCTGGTTCGGAGTTACCTACAAGCAGGATAAGGAATATGTGACTTCAGAAATTCAAAAGTTGAAGGACAGCGGTGTTTATCCAATCAATTTATGGTAAACAATCTTAAAGAATAAAAGAAAACAATTTTCAATTATAATATTAGTTTAATTTTGCCTTTCGCTTTATGGGAAACACAATAAAAAAAATAGGATTAATGACTTCTGGTGGTGATGCGCCTGGAATGAATGCAGCGATTAGGGCAGTAGTACGTGCCTGCACTTACTATAAAGTTGAGTGCGTTGGTATTTATAGAGGTTATCAGGGAATGATTGAGGGAGATTTTGAGCCGCTTAATGCGCGTCATGTCAGCAATATCATCAACAGGGGAGGAACCATTTTAAAAACCGACCGGTCAAAGGAATTCAGAACAAAAGAAGGAAGGGAAAAGGCATACAATCAACTTAAAAATGCTGAAATTGATGCATTGGTTTTGATTGGTGGCGATGGAACTTTTAATGGAGGCATTGTTTTTAACAGTGAATTCAATTTTCCTTGTATCGGTATTCCCGGAACAATTGACAATGATATATTTGGCACAGACTACACTATTGGATACGACACTGCGTTGAATACCATTGTTCAGGTGATAGATAAAATTAGAGATACGGCGAGTTCTCACAACCGCTTGTTTTTTGTGGAGGTTATGGGGCGCGATGCAGGATTTGTGGCGCTAAACGCAGGTGTTGGCGCAGGTGCCGAGGAAATATTAATTCCTGAAGAAAATTTAGGGTTAGATCGCTTATTGGAATCTTTAAAACGAAGCAAACGTTCAGGAAAATCATCAATTATTGTAGTGGTTGCTGAAGGTGACAAGATTGGAAAAAATGTATTTGAACTGGCCGATTATGTAGAGCAAAATTTACCGCAATATGAAGTGAGAGTTTCTGTATTGGGACATATGCAAAGAGGCGGAAGCCCAAGCTGTTTCGACCGTGTTTTGGCCAGCAGGCTTGGCGTAAAGGCGGTTGAATTGTTACTGGACGGAAAAACAAATTTAATGGTAGGGCTGGTCAATAATAATGTAGAAGCCATTGAATTAAAGGAAGCAGTAAAAGGACATCATGAAATCGACAAAGAATTATTGCGGGTGAGTGATATTATGTCTATTTAAAAAAAATTTAAAGTGCCTAAAGTTAGGAGTACTTAAAGTTAAAAAACAAGAATCTTATTTTTGTTATGAGGCTTTTTTGAATTTTAAGAAAGCTTTGCGAAAAATCAAAGATTAACAGCAATTTAAATTAAATGATTAAAATAGGAATAAACGGCTTCGGAAGAATAGGACGCCTGGCTTTTAGAACTGCAATTAATAAGAAAAATATAGAAGTTGTTGCCATAAATGATTTGCTGGATATTGATCACTTGGCCTATTTGTTAAAATACGATTCGGTTCACGGACGTTTTAAAGGAACCATTGAGGTAAAAGACAAACAGCTTATTGTAAACGGAAATCCAATTCGGGTAACTGGAGAAAGAAATCCGGAAGCGATTGATTGGGGAAAAGCTGGGGTTGATTATGTGATTGAAGCCACCGGACTATTTACTGATAAGAATAAAGCAGAATTACACATAAAAGGAGGCGCTAAAAAAGTGGTGATTTCAGCACCGTCAAAAGATGCGCCTATGTTTGTGATGGGTGTTAACCATACAAAACTTTCTAAAGAAGATTACATTTTTTCAAATGCTTCCTGCACCACAAATTGTTTGGCGCCAATTGCCAAAGTATTGCATGAAAATTTTGGAATTGTTGAAGGTATTATAACCACCGTTCATGCGGCAACTGCCAGCCAAAAAACTGTTGATGGTCCAGAAAAGCAATGGCGCAGAGGGCGATCTGCCTTAAATAATATGATTCCAACCACCACAAATGCCGCAATTGCAGTAACCAATATTATGCCTGAATTGCAGGGAAAATTATTGGCGATGGCCATTAGGGTTCCTATTGCAGATGTTTCTTTGGTAGATTTAACGGTTCGGTTGGAAAAGCCAACTTCTTATCAGGAAATTAAAGCGGTGATGAAAAAAGCATCCGAAAATGAGTTGAAGGGAATTTTAGGATACACAGAAGATGAAGTGGTTTCGCAGGACTTTGTTTCGGAACCAAGAACCTCAGTTTTTGATGCAGGAGCAGGATTGGAACTGAATCCGAATTTTTATAAAATTATATCTTGGTATGATAACGAGTTTGGTTACGCAACCAAAATTATTGAATTGATTGAATACGCTTCATCCTTAAAATAAACAAAAATTTTTGAAACATGGAAATAGCAATCATCGCCCACGATGGCAAAAAAGCCGAAATGATTCAGTTTTTAATGGATTTTAAAGCTATTTTAATAGCTAAAAATGTTAAGTTGGTCGCAACTGGCACAACCGGTAAACATGTGGAAAAGGCCGGATTTGAAGTGCATAAATTTTTATCAGGTCCTTTTGGCGGCGATGCTCAAATAGCGGCTCGCGTTGCAGAAGGAAAAACAAATATGGTTTTCTTTTTCAGAGATCCGCTTGGTATGCACCCGCACGAACCGGACATTGCCATGTTAATGCGTTTGTGCGACGTTCA
>DATIRG010000622.1:0-4459 GCA_035470005.1 Lutibacter sp.
GCATTTAAAATATCCTTGGCGCCATTTCATTTTTGGACTGCTGATGTTTATGAAGGTGCACCTATTAATGTTGCTTCCTACTTGTCGGTTATTTCAAAAGGAGCCGCTGTTGTAATTTTAATGATTCTGTTATTCACGGTATTTAAACCGTTAATGGAGACTTGGAACAAAATAATTTATATCGTTATTATTGCCACTATGTTTATTGGTAACTTATTTGCGATACGGCAACAAAATTTGAAACGATTCTTGGCTTATTCATCCATTGCGCAGGCAGGTTTTATATTATTGGGTTTGATGTCTGTTGATCAATTAGGAACCACTACCATCGTTTATTTTGTGGCTGTTTATATCTTCTCAAACCTAGGTGCTTTTGGTGTTGTACAGGCAGTTTCTTCCTTTTCAGACAAAGAAAACATCAACGATTATGAAGGCCTTTACAGAACCAATCCGAAATTAAGTTTGTTAATGATGCTGGCATTATTCTCCTTGGCAGGTATTCCGCCATTGGCCGGTTTCTTTGGTAAATTCTTTTTATATACCGCAGCTGCAAGTCAGGGTTATTACATCCTTGTATTTATTGCGGTAGTAAACGCCACCATTTCATTGTATTATTATTTATTGGTGGTGAGGGCTATGTTTTTAAGACAAAGCGATACTGCAATTCCGTATTTCAAAAGTCCGTTTTATATGCGCTTGGGATTGATTTTGGCCGCCATCGGTATTTTAGTGGCAGGGGTTTACAGCCCACTTTATGATTATATATTTTCAATCAGCAATACATTTTTAAATTAATATACTATGGGACTTGGAGGAAATCATTTATTTGGAAGCATTGGCGAAACAAGAGTTACTTTTGTTGAAAAAGGTGTGGATGAAAACCGTAGGGATTTTTTAAAAAATTTGCTGGAAGTAAACGGCTTTGAAGTTATCATTGAAGAAGACAAAATAAAAACGGAAGGCGATCCGCAACTGTACACCGTTGCCGTAACCGATATGACTTTTAATCCGACCGTTTGGGTTTTTCAACGCCGACTTAAAACTGCGGATGGCAGAAAAGTTACCCATGATTACTGGAACCAAAAAACCGAAGAAACCAATCCTAGGTATTGGAGAAACGCAAAAGAATAATTAGCAATATCGGTTTTATCTTTAAACAAATAAATATTGATCAATCAAAAAAAGCAAAAGCTCCGTAATATGGAACTTTTGCTTTTTGCATTTCTAACTATATTGAATAAGCTGTACTTATCTTTTAAGAATTGCTGATAATTATTTTCAAGGCTTTTTCTTTAGAGCCATTT
This sequence comes from Lutibacter sp., assembly GCA_035470005.1. Classification (GTDB taxonomy): domain Bacteria; phylum Bacteroidota; class Bacteroidia; order Flavobacteriales; family Flavobacteriaceae; genus Lutibacter. The sequence goes on from DATIRG010000622.1 coordinate 1,305, forward strand.
AAAAACACTTCATAGGCTTTTTCAATTTCCGAAAGTTTAAAGCGATGCGTAATCATTTTTTTTAAGTCGAATTTATTTGCCGAAACCGCTTTCATTAACATAGGTGTGGTGTTTGTATTTACCAAGCCAGTGGTAATTGTCAAGTTTTTAATCCACAACTTTTGTATTTGAAAATCAACTTTCACGCCATGCACGCCCACGTTGGCAATGTGTCCGCCCGGTTTTACTATTTCCTGACAAATATCCCAGGTTGAAGGAATTCCTACAGCTTCAATCGCAACATCCACGCCTTCTTCTGCTATTTTATGAATAGCTTCTACCGCATTTTCCAATGAAGGATTTATGGTGTGTGTAGCACCCAGTTCTTTTGCGACCTTTAACCTGTTTTCGTCCATATCAACCACAATAATTATAGCGGGCGTATACAGTTGTGCCGTTAACAATACCGACATACCAACGGGACCTGCACCCACAATGGCAATGGTATCTCCGGGTTGTACATTCCCATATTGCACGCCAATTTCGTGGCCTGTTGGCAAAATATCGCTTAATAAAACGGCCACTTCATCATCAATGGTTGCAGGAATTTTAAACAAACTATTATCGGCATGCGGAATACGAACATACTCGGCCTGAACGCCGTCAATCATATAGCCTAAAATCCATCCTCCGTCTTTACAATGCGAGTATAATTGTTTTTTACAGTACTCACAAGAACCGCAAGAAGTAATGCATGAAATAAGTACTTTATCCCCTTTTTTGTATTGCGTAACACTTTCTCCAACTTCTTCAACAATGCCAATACCTTCATGGCCCAATATTCTTCCTTTGGTTATTTCCGGGTTTTTCCCTTTGTATATTCCCAAATCCGTACCGCAAATGGTCGTTTTTAAAACCTTGATAATTGCGTCAGTTGCTTTTAGTATTTTTGGCATTGGCCTATCTTCCAGGGCGATATTATGATCACCGTTAAATACGAGTGCTTTCATTTTTATATTTTTTAAGTTAATAATATGTTTTTCTGCTGCATTAATTTTGAAATGCAACATTTTGTTGTTTGCAGTAATAGGTCTTATTTACTTTGTTTTAATAAAATCCTTTGTTCCTCAGGGAAGGTGATCCCCAAATATAGTTCGGAGGTTATTGCCTTATTAAAACTCTATTTTCGTCCAAGCAAACCTGAATGTCTGATGCTGTAATATACGATATTTTGCCCTATTTTTTGGCATTTATCAATTTTAATATTATTAAATCAGCACAAAATTTGGGTGATTTTATATGGAAATATCCATAAATTTTAAAAATTTTGGATATTAAACTCCGTTAAAACGAGGCGTTATTGTGCCTATAATCACAGTTGATGAAGTGGAAAAAAGCTAAATAAGTTTAGATAACAGCCTAATTTCATCGGCAATAAAATCGAATAAAATAGTGTCAACGATTTGTTGTGTTTCGTCTGGAAATTGCAGTTCAACAAAATCAGTGCTTTTAATCCAATTTTCAATTTCGGGAATGTGCTTCTTTTTTAAAGATTTCAACACAGGAACCCCTAAATCCGACAAAGCTGTGGCGTTAAAATGTTGTTCGTATTGATTTTTCATAGGAATGACCATCAATTTCTTTTTTAAAAAAATGGCTTCCGCCGGCGTTTCAAATCCTGCGCCACACAAAACTCCTTTACACGATGCCAAGCTTTTTTCGAATTTTTTGCCGTTGATCGGCTTTACATAAACATTCTTTTTCTGATAATACTTTTCTGTTTCTTTAGAAAACACCTTCCATTTAACGCCCTTGATTTTTGAAAGAATTTCGATAATTCTCTCATCAGAATAGGCAGGTAAATAAACAGTGTAATGGTCTTTTTCGGTTCGTTTCAACAACCTTATGGCCGACCTGATAATTGGTGTGTAAACTTTATCATTGTATTTTTTAAAATGAAAACCATAATTAACCTTACATTTTGCATAATTTTTTATGACAAGACTTCCTATGATATCGAAGAAAATTGGTTTGGGAACATTCTCGGTGTATAAAGCGCTTTGGTGACTTAAAGAAATGCATTTTACACCTTTAAAATAACAGGCCCACGCACTTATTGGCTCAAAATCGTTGATCACCAAGTCATAATCTTTAACCGGACAGTTGATAATTTCTTTAATTACACTAAAAATAGAATTCCTTTTAAATGTCTTCATAAAATCGATTCCCCCATTTTTGCCAAAATAAAAACTCAGGCCTTTATAAACAAAATCAACGTCGTACGGCAAAACAATTTCTGCTTGCGTACCGCTGATTAAAATATCAACCTGTGCACGTTTTAACAAGGCCGGAATTACGTCTTTTGCCCTGCTTAAGTGTCCGTTCCCGGTTCCCTGTATGGCGTATAATATTCGCATTAAAATTTAAAATTAAAGTCAGCCATTAAATGTCCGAACAGTTCTTTGGCCGATTGGTCAATGGAATCTATTTCCTCCAAATCCGTTTCAACATTCACTTCTATATAATGGGCGGCATCGTATTTATAAAGCATCCACTGCTTATTATTATATTCCAGAGCGGTTAAATTTTCTACCCAGTCACCTGAATTTAAATAGTGAGCGCTTCCTTTGTTTGTAATGATTTCCTTAATTATTGGCTGGTCAATGTGGCCGCAAACCACATAATCGAATTGGTTGTCTATGGCTATAGTAGTGACCGTTTCTTCAAAGTTATTGATAAATTTTACGGCGGATTTTACACTGTCCTTGATTTTTTTGGACAATGAAATTTTTTCTTTTCCGAAAAAATGGCTGATATTGTTTACGCCCCTGTTGATAAGAATTAAGGAATCATAACCAACAGCGCCCAATTTTGCGAGCCATTTGGAATGTTGCATTGTGACATCAAAAACATCACCGTGAAAAAACCAAGCATTTTTTCCGTCCAATTCAAGCACAACTTTATTTTTTATGGAGAATTTACCCATACTAAAATCGACAAATTTTCGGAACATTTCATCGTGATTGCCGGTAATGTAATAGATTTCCTTTCCTTCAGAAATCCAGCCCATGATATATTTCAACACTTTCATATGTGATTTTGGCCAATAGCGTTTGCTAAATTGCCAAATATCAATAATGTCGCCGTTTAAAATAACAACGGCAGGATTGATGCTT
>DATIRG010000623.1:0-1818 GCA_035470005.1 Lutibacter sp.
AACACCCCACCACAAACAGTGAGAAGCAATACGGGTTAACTCTGCTATAATAGTTCTGATCACTTTAACCCTGTCGGAAACTTCAATTTCAAGTCCTTTTTCAACAGTTAAACAAACTGCTTCGTTGTTGATGTGTGACGACAAATAATCCATCCGGTCTGTTAAATGAACAATTTGCTGGTAACTGTCGCGTTCGCACATTTTTTCGATAGAACGGTGGATGTAACCCAAATCCGGTTCCACATTTTTAATAATCTCGCCGTCAATGGTTAAAATTAATCTTAAAACCCCATGAGCTGCCGGGTGTTGCGGTCCCATGTTAATAAAATACTCTTCAGTTTTTATTTTATTTTGTAGTTGTTGGTCGGTCATTATAAGGCTATTTAATAATCATATTTGCTTCATCAACATAATCTTTTCGCAACGGAAAACCTTCCCACTCAGGCGTTAAAAACAAGCGTCTTAATTTTGGATGATTGTTGAATTTTATGCCGAAAAAATCGAATATTTCCAATTCGTGAAAGTCTGCTGTTTGCCAAATGTCGTGAACAGAATCCAAGGTTGGATTTTCCCTGTCGTCAACCATCACCTTTACAACAATCTCATGTTTTAATTCTGTTGAATTCAAATGGTAAATAACACCCAATGCCGGCACCCAATCCATACCTGTGATGCAAAATGCATAATCAAATTTTAATTCGGGATGCGATTTTAACTGGCTGCAAATGCTGTGAAGTTGTTCTTTAGGAACGATGACGTTTAAAAATTCGGACCCTTCAGTCGTAAATTCTAAATCTGTTCCCAGGCCTGTAATTATATGTTGTAAATCTTCGTTAGTCATGGTCTTTTATGATTTAATACAAATTATTTTCCTTCATCAAAACCATCAATAGGATTTACCTTTTTGGCCATGTTTTCAGTTTTAATTTTTTGTTGAAGCATAATCATTCCTTCTAATAAAGCTTCTGGTCTTGGCGGACAGCCAGGAACATAAACATCTACCGGAATTACATGGTCGGCACCTTTAATAACTGAGTATGTATTGTAATAAAAAGGCCCTCCTGAAATAGCGCAGGCGCCCATGGCAATCACATACTTAGGTTCGGCCATTTGATCATACAAACGTCTTAATACAGGTCCCATTTTGTTTACAATAGTTCCGGCAATAATAATTAAATCTGCCTGGCGTGCTGAAGGTCTTGCAACCTCAAAACCAAATCTTGAATAATCATGTCGGGCAGCGCCTGTTTGCATCATTTCTATGGCGCAACAGCTGGTGCCAAAATACAGCGACCAAAGAGAATTTGCGCGCCCCCAATTGATAACGCTGTCTAAGGTGGTTACAACAATGTTTCCTCCGTTGCCTCCGGGAATTATTTTTCCGGGGAAATCTTCGGGAACAATTTGTTTCAGTCCCATTTCTTCAAGCTGGCTTAAATATCGTTTTTTATCTACTCCCATTGTAAAGCTCGTTTTTTATATGCGTACAACAATCCCAATCCCAATATGAAAAGGAATATAATTATTTCTACCAAAGCAACAGTGCCCACTTCTTTATAAACAACAGCCCAAGGCACTAAAAAAGCGACTTCGACATCAAATATCAAGAAAAGAATGGCAAAAAGATAGTACCCTACTTTAAATTGAATCCAGGTTGGTCCAATGGTTGGCACACCGCATTCGTAAGGTTCTCTTTTTTGAAGGTTATCAGATTTAGGTGAGATTAAATTTGATAAAAAGTTTGCACCGGCAACCAACACTATGGCTGCAAGTAAAAATACAATGATGGCTTCTGAACCCATTTTTTATATACTTTTT
>DATIRG010000624.1:0-1963 GCA_035470005.1 Lutibacter sp.
TTACGTGGCAAATGCGGAACAATATATTATTGATGCCTTAAATTGGTGTAATATTCCTTTTGATGAAGGACCGGGAAAAAATGAAAAATTTGGGCCTTACCGACAATCCGAACGCAAACATATTTATAAACAATATGCGGAAACATTGATTGAAAAAGAAAAAGCTTATTATGCTTTTGACACCAATGAAGAATTGGATTTTCACAGAATTGACCACGAAGAAAAAGGAAAAACCTTTATTTACAACTGGCACAACAGGGCAAAACTGACCAATTCAATTTCCTTATCCAAAGAAGAAGTGGAGAGAAGAATTGCCAACGGCGACAAATATGTGGTGCGTTTTAAAATGCACGAACCACTAATTGAAGAAACGGAAGCCACTGTTGAAACTGTTGATATGATCAGAGGCGATGTTTCCTTCAGAAAAGACATTTTGGATGATAAAATATTGTTTAAAAGCGATGGAATGCCAACCTATCATTTGGCAAATATTGTGGATGACCATTTGATGGAAATTACCCATGTGATCCGTGGCGAGGAATGGCTGCCTTCATTGCCGCTTCATATTGCATTGTACGAAGCTTTTGGCTGGAAAGCACCTGAATTTGCGCATTTGCCACTTATTTTAAAACCAATAGGAAAAGGAAAATTAAGCAAACGTGATGGTGATAAACTTGGATTTCCGGTATTTCCATTGGCGTACAAAAATGAAGAAACCGGAGAAATTTCTCGTGGCTATAAAGAAGACGGTTATTTTGCTGATGCTTTTATAAATATGCTGGCACTTTTGGGGTGGAATCCAGGAACGGAACAGGAAATTTTTACGTTGGAGGAACTTTGCGAAGCATTTACCATAGAACGCGTGAGCAAAAGCGGCGCTAAATTTAGTCCCGATAAAACAAACTGGTTCAACCAGCAATATATGCTGTTGAAATCGGATGAAGTACTGGCAGCGCTTTATATGCCGATTTTAGAAGAAAAAGGCATCAAAAAAGACCTACAATTTGTGACAAAAGTTGTTTCCGCCATTAAGGAGCGCGCCACTTTTGTGAAGGATTTTTGGGAATTAAGCAGTTTCTATTTTGAAACTCCAACAACCTACGATGAAAAAGCGGCAAAAAAACAATGGAAAGAAGATACTGCCGAATTGATGAAAGAATTAATTGGCATTATTGAAACTGTGGAAGATTTTACTTCGCTTAATTTTGAAACCGCCGTAAAAGAATGGATCACCGCCAAAGAAATAGGTTTTGGAAAAGTGATGCAGCCTTTTAGATTGAGCTTGGTTGGGGAATTAAAAGGTCCGCACTTGTTTGATATCGCCGAAATGATTGGCAAACAAGAAACAATTAACCGTATAAAAAAAGCCATTGCATCATTGCATATGGCTTAGGTTACTTTGCTAATTTAAGTTAAATTTTTATAAAGGCATCGCCGCAAGAACCCTTTGTGGCGTAATTGGCATGCGGTTTACTCTTGCTCCACAAGCATCGAAAACCGCATTGGCAATAGCGCCTCCCACACAAATAATTGCCGGTTCGCCGCCACCTTGAGGTGCGGAGTTCATTTTATCCATAAAAACGCAGGTAATTTTTGGTGTTTTAGAAAATGTAGTAAACGGATAATTACCAAAAGTTCTGGTTTTTACCAGTCCGCCATCAAATTCAATTTCTTCGTAAAGCGCATATCCAAGACCCATCGTAATACCGCCTTCTGTTTGAACGGTTGCACCGTGCGGATTCACAACTTGCCCCATATCCTGAGCACAAACAATTTTTACGGGATGTACTTCTCCGGTTGATTTATCCACTTTGACTTCAGCAATAATAGCCACTAAAGTTCCGGCATATTCACCTAATGAAATGCAGTAACCATGACCCTCTTTTTTAGGTGAATTGTACCAAAAAGTATCGTCTGCCAATTTTAAAGTGGCAATAATGTTTTCATCTTTTAAATTATTAAG
>DATIRG010000625.1:0-6023 GCA_035470005.1 Lutibacter sp.
AGCTGGAAGGTTTTTTTGAAGAAAATGATATTGATTTTGAAAATGAAACCATCATCCGAAGAGAAATTTCTCCCAGCGGAAAATCAAGGGCTTTTGTAAACGATACGCCTACAACGTTACAGGTTTTACAGGATTTAAGTGAAAAACTGATTGATGTGCATTCTCAGCATCAAACACACCAATTGTCGGATGTGAATTTTCAGTTTCAGATTATTGATGCCCTTGCGGGCAATGCGCCAAAAATTGAATCGTACAAACGCGGATTGAAATTATTTACCCAGTTGACCAAAGAGTTGAACGAACTCAAAAAAAACAAGGAAGCAGCCACGCAAAATTACGAATACAACTTGCATTTGTTTGAAGAGCTGAACAAAGCAAAATTGAAGGAGGACGAGCAGGAAGTGATTGAACAATCGCTTGACAAATTAAACAATATCGAAGAAATAAAATTGAATTTGTCTGAAGCACAGGCACTTGCGCTTAGCGAGGATATAGGGTTACAAACACTTTTAAATGCTTTTTTGACAAGCATACACAGAATTTCTTCATTTTCAAATGAATACGAAACACTTTATCAGCGTATATTAAGCGTAAAAATTGAATTTGATGACATTTCCGGTGAGATTGAAAATTTTAATGAAAATGTAGATTTTGATCCGTTGGAATTGCAAAAACTAAACGACCGTTTGCAATTGATTTACAATTTACAAAAAAAGCATGCAGTAACCACTATTGCCGAATTGCTGCAAAAACAAGAAGAACTTTCCGTTAAAGTTGATGCTGTTGAAAACTCATCCGCAGCTATTTTGGAAAAGGAAATCGAAATTCAAAGTGTTGCCGAAAAAATTGACAAACTGGCGAAAGCAATATATCATGAAAGAGAAAAGGCAATTCCGGTATTGGTGAAAAAATTAGAAGACAGTCTTGGGAATTTAGGGATGGAAAATACCCGTTTCAATTTTATGATTACCCATACAAAACAGTATTTTCAGAATGGAAAGGATGAATTGCAACTTTTTATATCTGCAAATAAAGGCGCCAATTTTGGGGAATTAAAAAAAACCGCTTCGGGAGGTGAATTGTCCCGAATTATGTTGTCTGTTAAAGCCATTTTATCTGAATATTTAAAATTGCCAACCATTATTTTTGATGAGATTGATACCGGTGTTTCTGGTGATGTTTCCCAAAAAATGGCTGAAATTATGCAACAAATGAGCGTTAATATGCAAGTGATTACCATTACGCACTTACCGCAAATTGCCGCAAAAGGAAAACAGCACTATAAAGTTTACAAAGAAGATATCGAAAATAACATTGTCACAAAGTTAAAAGAGCTGACCAAAAACGAGCGAATTGATGAGATTGCCGAAATGTTGGGAGGAAAAGACATCTCTTCAACTGCAATTGAACACGCAAAACAGTTGTTGAATTAAGAAATTGCTATATTTGCACATTAAAATTAAGAAAAAAATAAAATAACCTAAATATGTACAATTTACTAAAAGGAAAAAAAGGAATTATTTTTGGAGCCCTAGATGAGAATTCTATCGCCTGGAAAGTTGCCGAAAGAGCACACGAAGAAGGTGCTATATTTGTTTTGACAAACGCACAAGTTGCTTTGCGATTTGGAACCATTGATGAACTTGCTGCAAAAACAGGTTCACAAGTAATTCCTGCCGATGCAACTTCAGTGGAAGATATTCAAAATTTGGTGGACAAGTCGATGGAAATTTTAGGCGGAAAAATTGATTTCGTTTTACATTCCATTGGAATGTCGGTAAATGTGCGCAAAGGAAATCATTACACCACCCAAAATTATGAATACACTAAAATTGGATGGGATGTTTCTGCAGTTTCTTTTCACAAAGTAATGGGCGTATTGTATAAATCTAACGCCATGAATGAGTGGGGAAGTATTGTTGCTTTAACCTATATGGCAGCGCAACGTGTTTTTCCGGATTACAATGACATGGCCGACAATAAAGCGTATTTGGAATCAATTGCCCGCAGTTTTGGTTATTTCTTCGGAAGAGACCATAAAGTGCGTGTAAATACAATTTCCCAATCACCAACTTTAACCACTGCAGGTAAAGGTGTTAAAGGAATTGACGGATTTTTAAATTATGCCGAAAAAATGTCGCCCTTAGGAAATGCAACAGCTTTAGAATGTGCAGATTATACCATTTCATTGTTTTCGGATTTGACCAAAAAAGTGACACTTCAAAATTTATTTCACGACGGTGGATTCTCAAATATGGGAATCAGTCAAGAAGTGATGTCGCTTTTTATGGATAAAGAAGAAGAATAAAGCGTAATTATATTTTAAAAAAGCACAAATATTTTAATTTGTGCTTTTTTTGTTTTAAAATGGATACATTAGCCGTAAATATCAACTTTTGAACCTTACTTATTCTATTATAATTCCAGTTTATAACAGGCCTCAAGAAATTGATGCCTTGCTGGAAAGCCTGACCAAACAAACTTTTACCAAGGGTTTTGAAGTGCTTGTTATTGAAGACGGATCAACCTTGAAATCGGATGAAGTTGTTTCAAAATATGAAGGACTTCTTGACGTAAAATATCATTTTAAAGAAAATACCGGGGCAGGGGCCAGCAGAAATTTCGGAATGGAATTGGCCACAGGAAAGTATTATATCATTTTTGATTCGGATTGTATCATTCCTTCCCATTATTTAGCGGCGGTTGATTATGCTTTGGATGAAAATTATACAGATTCATTTGGCGGTGCTGATGCGGCTCACGACTCTTTTACAACCGTGCAAAAAGCAATAAATTACAGTATGACTTCTTTTTTGACCACGGGAGGAATCAGAGGAAGTAAAAATTCTATCGGCAGATTTCAACCGCGTAGTTTTAATTTTGGAATTTCCAGATTGGCTTACAAGATTACCGGAGGTTTTAGTGCCATGAAAACAGGTGAAGATATTGATTTAACTTTTAGGTTGTGGGAGAAAAATTTTCACACACAATTTATTGAAGACGCTTTTGTGTATCACAAAAGAAGAACGACATTGGAACAGTTTTTTAAGCAAACCTTTCTTTTTGGAAAGGCGCGACCGCTATTAAACCGTAAATATCCGGATACCGCCAAAATTACCTATTGGTTTCCAACGCTGTTTATATTGTTTTTTGTGGCATCGATCGTATTCCTGTTTTTCGGATTTATTTTGCCTGCCGGGTTATTTGCAATTTATTTTGCGGCACTATTTTTAGATGCTGCCATCAAAAATAAAAAAATATCCATAGCCGCTGTAAGTATTGTGACAACACTGATACAATTTACGGGATACGGACTTGGATTTTTAAAAGGATTGTTTGGCGCTGATTAAACGCAATATGATTTAAGTAAAATATTAAAAAAAAATAGCCGCAATTTGCGGCTATTTTTTGTATTCAAGAAAGCTGACTGTTACTCAACCTTGTCTTTTCCTTTGGTAATTTTTATGGTAAGCTCATTTTTGTCTTTATCCAATTCCATAAAAATTGAATCGCCTTCTTTTAGTTTCGAAGTCACAATTTCTTCGGCCAAAGCATCTTCAACGTATTTTTGAATGGCACGTTTTAATGGTCTGGCACCGTATTGTTTGTCAAAACCTTTTTCTGCGATATAATCTTTCGCTTCTTTGGTCAATACCAATTTATACCCTAAATCATGAATACGTTTTGATAATTTACTCAATTCAATATCAATAATTTTGTGTATATCTTCTATTTCCAATGGATTAAAAATAACCACATCATCAATTCTGTTTAAAAATTCAGGAGCAAATGATTTTTTCAAAGCATTTTCTATCACACCTTTCGCATTTGCATCAGCCTGCGACGTTTTGGAAGCAGTTCCAAATCCTACACCGGCTCCAAAATCTTTCAACTGGCGCGAACCAATATTCGAAGTCATAATGAGAATTGTATTTCTGAAATCAATTCTTCTTCCCAAACTGTCAGTAATATGGCCTTCATCCAATATTTGCAACAGCATATTGAAAACATCCGGATGTGCTTTTTCAATTTCATCAAACAACACTACAGCATAAGGTTTACGTCTGATTTTTTCGGTCAATTGTCCGCCTTCTTCATAACCCACATATCCTGGAGGTGCACCAATTAAACGAGAGACGGCAAATTTTTCCATATACTCGCTCATATCAATTCTTACCAGGGCGTCTTCACTGTCAAATAATTCCATCGCCAACACTTTGGCAAGTTGCGTTTTACCCACTCCTGTTTGACCTAAAAATATAAATGAACCAATTGGTTTGTTTGGATCTTTAAGTCCAACGCGGTTGCGTTGAATGGCCTTCACAACTTTACTTACGGCTTCGTCTTGCCCAATAACTTTCCCTTTTATAAGATTTGGCAAATCATTTAATCGTTTGCTTTCAGCTTCAGCAACCCTGTTTACCGGGATGCCTGTCATCATAGAAACCACTTCTGCCACATTGTCTTCAGTAACAATTTCCCGATTTAATTTTGAAGTTTCATCCCATTTCTTTTGTTCGGTCTGCAACATGCTTTCAACACGTTTTTCGTCATCACGCAAGCGTGCGGCCTCTTCATATTTTTGTCCGTTTACGGCTGCGGTTTTATCTTCCCTGATTTTTTCCAACTGATCTTCGAGCTGTAAAATTTCTTTTGGAACCACAATATTTGTGATGTGAATTCTTGATCCTGACTCATCCAAAGCATCAATGGCTTTGTCTGGTAAAAACCGGTCGGTCATGTACCTGTTTGTTAGGGTTACACAGGCTTTTATGGCATCATCAGTGTAAACAACATTGTGATGGTCTTCATATTTGTCTTTTATATTCTGTAAAATCTGAATTGTTTCTTCCACAGAAGTCGGTTCAACCATGACTTTTTGAAAACGACGTTCCAAGGCACCGTCTTTTTCAATATTTGTTCTGAATTCATCTAAAGTTGTAGCGCCAATACATTGAATTTCACCACGCGCCAACGCAGGTTTTAACATATTGGAAGCATCAAAAGAGCCAGTTGCGCCACAGGCACCAACAATGGTGTGAATTTCATCGATAAATAAAATGATGTCGTCATTTTTTTCCAATTCATTTACCAAAGCTTTCATGCGCTCTTCGAACTGACCTCGGTATTTTGTGCCTGCCACTAAACTTGCCAAATCCAAAGAAACAACACGTTTGTTAAATAAAATACGCGAAACTTTACGCTGAATAATGCGCAAGGCCAAACCTTCAGCAATGGCAGATTTACCAACGCCCGGTTCACCAATTAAGATTGGATTGTTCTTTTTTCTTCGGCTTAAAATTTGAGAAACCCTTTCAATTTCTTTTTGGCGGCCTACCACAGGATCTAAATTTCCTTCTTCGACCAAACGCGTTAAATCACGGCCGAAATTATCCAAAACAGGTGTTTTGGTTTTTTTTAGCGGTGTTTTTTCGCCCCTTGCCTGTTCAAAAGGATTTGATTTTGAGCCTTCAAAGTCGTCATCATTAGAGTCTTGCGCTTTCGGCAAATCTATTTCTTCGTCAAAGAATAATTGTTTAAAAACAGTTTTAACATCATCATAGCTCACATCAAAATGCTGCAATAATTTTGTTGTCGGGTCATTTTCATTGCGTAAAATGCACAACAGCAAATGCGCTGTGTTCACAGCTTCGCTTTGATACAATTTGGCTTCCAAAAAAGTTGTTTTTAACGCTTTTTCAGCTTGCTTTGTAAGATGTAAACTTTTCTTCTCGTCGGTTTCTTTATTGAAATTAATCGGATTTAAACCTTCAATTTTTTTACGCAAATGGTCAAGATTTATTTCTAAAGAATTTAAAATTTCTATAGCTTTTCCGTCTCCTTTTCGCAAAATTCCCAAAATAAGGTGTTCCGTACCAATAAAATCATGTCCTAACCGTAAAGCTTCTTCTTTACTGTAGGCAATTACATCTTTAACTTTTGGTGAAAAATTATCGTCCATTATTTTATGTTTATATTGTAAATTTAACTGATTTTTTTCTTTTTTAAACACAAAAAGTGAA
>DATIRG010000626.1:0-1637 GCA_035470005.1 Lutibacter sp.
GTTTGGTTTGCCCGATATCATTAAAAAGCAAGGAGAGCTCAACGAACAAATTAAGGATGGTGTTGAGAAGGGTGAGAAGGATGGACAAAAGCCAGGTGAAAATGGTGAAACGATGAGTGATGAATTGTACGAAATCTACAAGCAACAAGAACAGCTTAAGGGAATGCTTAAAGACTTTTTAGGTGATGACCCGGAAAGTTCTAAAGGAGCAAACGACGCCATCAAGAAAATGGAAGAACTGGAAAAAACGTTGTTGGAAAAGGGTTTTACAAAAGAGGTGGTTCAAAAAATACTGCAATTAAATTATGAGTTGCTAAAATTACAGAAGGCAAGGCTTGAGCAAGGCGAAGATGATATTCGGAAATCGGAAACGCCTAAATCAATTTTTGAGAAGCGCAATATTGAAGCAATCAAGCTTGAAAATCCGTATTTTAAAACCAACGAAATATTAAACCGACAATCATTACCTTTGCAAACTATTTATAGGAAAAAAGTACAGGAGTATTTTAGGAAAGAACAGCAATAACAAAAAAATGATTGAATTCAATTACGAAACTGATTTTAAGTTAGAAAACGAAGGCAGCATCCAAGATTGGATTTCAGCCTGTATAGAAAATTACGGATTTAACGAAGGAGAGCTGAATTATATTTTTTGTGATGATGACTATCTGCTCAAATTGAATGTGGAATTTTTGGATCATGACACCTTAACCGACATTATCAGCTTCGATTATACCATGGGTAAACTGATTAGCGGTGATATCTTTATTTCCGTAGAGCGCGTGCGTGAAAATGCTAAAATATTTAATCAAAGCATTGAAAATGAATTAAATAGAGTTATAATTCATGGTGTTTTACATTATATGGGTTTTAAAGATAAAAATCCGGCAGATAAAGATGCTATGACAGCGGAAGAAGATAAATGCTTGGCATTGTTGAATGCTTAATTAACGTTCCACGTGGAACACAATTTTAAATTATGTTTAGTACAGTATATGATGTTATAGTAGTTGGGGGAGGTCATGCGGGAAGCGAAGCTGCTGCGGCAAGCGCCAATATGGGCGCGCATACCCTTTTAATTACAATGAGTTTACAGAATATCGCTCAAATGAGTTGCAACCCAGCGATGGGTGGCATTGCGAAAGGACAAATTGTTCGTGAAATAGATGCTTTGGGAGGCTATAGTGGCGTGGTCACAGATAAAACTGCCATTCAGTTTAAAATGCTGAATAAATCAAAAGGACCTGCTATGTGGAGTCCGCGTGCCCAAAGTGACCGAATGCGTTTTGCGGAATGTTGGAGACTGATGCTGGAACAGACTGCCAATTTGGATTTTTATCAGGACTCTGTTAACGGATTACTATTTGACGGAGATAAAATTATTGGTGTAAAAACGGCCCTTGGGATCGAAATAAAAGCAAAATCAGTAATAATTACTGCAGGCACTTTTTTGAATGGCTTGATTCATATCGGCGATAAATCATTTGGAGGTGGCAGGGCAGGAGAAAAGGCTTCAACCGGAATTACCGAAGATTTGGTTAAAATGGGCTTTGAAGCCGGAAGAATGAAAACCGGAACGCCGCCGCGCGTTGACGGACGATCGTTGGATTATTCTAAAATGATTGAGCAACCAGGAG
>DATIRG010000627.1:0-4316 GCA_035470005.1 Lutibacter sp.
TTGGGCGTTATTTCTGATGTCAGTTATCCTAAAGACGGTAAAAGAGATCCTGATGCAGGCTTTGAATTTTTGAAATACGTAAGAAGTCATGAACGCTATTTTCCGTTCTTGGTGCAATCTTCTGATCAAAAGAATGAAAAACGGGCTCTAGAACTTAAAGGAAAATTTTTATACAAGCATTCAGAAACTTTAGGAAAGGAAATAAAAAATTACATTACCAAATATTTTTCTTTTGGAGCTTTTGAATTCTGGGACCCAATTCAAATGAAGGTTCTGGCAACGGTGGAAGATCTGAACAGTTTTCAAAAAGCATTAAACAATGTAACTTTGGATTCAATTGTTTATCATGCAAAAAGGAGTGAATATTCAAAATGGTTAAGGTCAAGGGCGCTTTTCCCGTTGGCAAACCTCTTCAGTAATGTAGAATACGAAGATTTTGAAGATCCGGAAGAAATCAGGGATTTTTTATTGAGGGCCATTAAAGCCTATCGGGTTTATAGGTCAAGAGGCGTTATTTCAAAATTCAGTAAAAACACCTATGATGAATATTTGGGATTTGCACGAATTGGAGAAGGTTCTTTAGGTGGAAAAGGTCGTGGATTGGCGTTTATTGATTCGTTTTTAAAACGCCACAAGTTGTTCAATAAATACAAAGATGTCAATATTTGTATTCCGCGTACCGTGGTTTTAAGTACGGAAGTTTTCGATGATTTTATGGAAAAACACGACTTGATTGGTTTTGTGGCCACGTGTGATGATGATGAGGAAATTTTAAACAAATTTATCTCAAAACCATTGCCAAAATGGGTGATGGAAGACATTCAGGTTTTTTTAAACGTAAGCAAGTCACCAATTGCAGTACGCTCTTCCAGCGTTTTAGAGGATTCTCATTATCAGCCTTTTGCCGGTGTGTTTTCTACCTATATGATTCCAAATAGCGACAAATCAAAAATGGTGGAGATGGTTGCCAGCGCCATCAAGTCGGTCA
Organism: Lutibacter sp.; assembly: GCA_035470005.1. Taxonomy (GTDB): domain Bacteria; phylum Bacteroidota; class Bacteroidia; order Flavobacteriales; family Flavobacteriaceae; genus Lutibacter. The sequence goes on from DATIRG010000627.1 coordinate 989, forward strand.
TGGCATCCGCTTTTTTTCAAAACAGCAAAATTTATTTAAAAGCAACTTCCCACACCATTGAAGAGGATAAAATGGCGGTGATTTTACAGGAAGTTACCGGCAAACAATATGATGATGTGTATTATCCAAATATTTCCGGTGTGGCACGTTCCATAAATTTTTATCCGATTGACCAGGAATTGCCCAATGAAGGTACTGCAAATATTGCATTAGGCTTGGGTGAAATTATTGTTGGCGGCGGAAATACGTTGCGATTTTCACCTTATCATCCAAAAAAAGTGCTGCAACTTTCCTCTCCGGGTTCAACACAACGCGATACCCAGCAATATTTCTTTGGGTTAGATATGAACCCCGACAGTTATGTGGCATCAACCAGTGAGGCGGTAAATAAAAAGAAAATTACCATCAGAAATGCAGAAAAACATGGGTCGCTAAAATTTGTGGCGTCCACTTACGACTTGCAAAATAACATCATCAAGCCGGGCGTTTTGCATGACGGACTTCGTGTAATCACTTTTGACAATATTTTAAAATATAACACCTTTCCCTTACCCGAAATTTTGCAGGATTTATTGCGCATCGGCCAGCGCGAAATGCGAAACCCTATTGAAATGGAGTTTGCGGTTAATTTGGATGTTCCGTATGGGCAAGCGAAAGAATTTAGCTTTTTGCAAATCAGGCCCATCATAGAAAGCATTGAAACCCTGAGCACGCTTCCGGAGGATTTTAATGTTGAAGATACCATCATTTACTCCGAATCGGCATTGGGTAACGGAAATTATGAGAATATTCACGATTTTATTTATATCAAACCCGAAACTTTTAACGCGGCAAATACTAGGAAAATAGCAGCCGCTGTGGAACAAATCAATAAAAAATTCGCCGAAAAAGACAAAAATTATATTTTAGTCGGACCAGGCAGATGGGGATCTAGCGACCCTTGGTTGGGAATTCCCGTAATTTGGCCACAAATAGCATCAGCAAAAATAATTGTGGAAGCCGGTCTTAATAACTTTAGGATTGATCCAAGTCAGGGAACACACTTTTTCCAAAATTTAACCTCGTTTAAAGTGGGCTATTTAACCATAAACCCATTTATAGATGATGGATTTTTCAATCTGGATTATTTAAATAAGCAGCGGGCAATTTTTGAAGATGATTATTTAAGGCATGTGCATTTTAAATCGCCTTTAACCGTTATTATTGAGGGAAAAAGCAACAAAGCAGCCATTTTTAAAGAAGGATATAAATTGAATAAAGGCCAAAATCCCACCGTAAAATTAGATGAGGATGAACGATTGGAAGGTTTTATGTAAGAAATTTCAAATGTCGGAAGACTGAAGACAGAAGACGGAAGTGCAATAACAAATTTGCATTTTTAATAGCTAAATAAAACGCACTTTACTTAGGAAAAAGCTTGGGATAGGATAAACACCAAAATTGGAATTTCAACTAAATTTTTAGCGCAAAAACAAGCTTTTTTGCGCTTTTTGTTTTTGCCCAACGAAAACGTTTTAGAAAAACGCGAAAATTAAAAATTATTGCCCCTTTTTTGTTTTAGAATTAATATATTATCTGTAATTTTGTACCTAATTATTTAAATATTTAATAAATTATATATACGATTAAATTATATTATTATGAATGTAAAAAATATTTTGACAAACCTTGAAACCAAACATCCAGGTGAAAAGGAGTACTTACAAGCAGTTCATGAGGTGTTAGAATCCATTCAAACAATTTATGACGAAAATCCTCAATATGAGGCCGCTAAAATTATTGAAAGATTGGTTGAACCTGACCGTATTTTAACTTTTAGGGTTTCCTGGGTTGATGATGAAGGGAATGTACAAATTAATTTAGGTCACAGAGTGCAATATAACAATGCAATTGGACCATACAAAGGCGGTATTCGTCTTCATCCTAGCGTAAATTTAAGTATCCTTAAATTTTTAGGATTTGAACAAACATTTAAAAATGCCTTAACAACGTTGCCAATGGGTGGCGCAAAAGGAGGATCCGATTTCAATCCGAAAGGAAAATCAGATGCTGAAATTATGCGTTTCTGCCAGGCTTTTATGTTAGAGTTATGGCGCGTTATTGGTCCTAGCCAAGACGTACCTGCCGGTGATATTGGAACTGGCGGTAGAGAAATTGGTTTTATGTACGGAATGTATAAAAAATTGCAATTTGAAAATACCGGTGTTTTCACAGGCAAAGGTTTAAATTGGGGTGGAAGTTTGATCAGACCAGAAGCAACAGGCTTTGGTGCTGTTTATTTTACAAATGATATGCTTTCAGCAAATAATGACGACTTTAAAGGAAAAACAGTTTCTGTTTCAGGTTTTGGTAATGTGGCTTGGGGTGTTGCCCTAAAAGTTACCGAACTTGGCGGAAAAGTGGTGACCATTTCTGGTCCCGACGGCTATATTTATGATGAAAGAGGTTTAGATGCTGAAAAAATTGATTATTTATTGGCGCTAAGAGCTTCAAACAACGATATTGTTTCTCCTTACGCAGAAGTATTTCCGGAAGCTAAATTTTACGCAGGCAAAAAACCTTGGGAAGTTGCAGTAGATATCGCAATGCCTAGCGCAACCCAAAATGAATTGGATGGCGAGGATGCTAAATTATTGGTTAAAAATGGCGTAAAATATATTGTTGAAGTTTCCAATATGGGTTGTACGCCTGAGGCTGTTGAATTATTTCATAAAAACAGATTGCCTTTTGCTCCGGGTAAAGCAGCAAATGCTGGTGGCGTAGGTGTATCTGGTTTGGAAATGTCACAAAATGCCATGAAATTAAACTGGACCAAAGAAGAAGTTGATGCCAAATTGCACCAAATTATGTCTTCAATCCATACAGCTTGTACCAAATTCGGAACTGAAAATGACGGTTATATCAACTATGTTAAAGGTGCGAATATCGCTGGCTTTATCAAAGTTGCTGATGCTATGCTGGATCAAGGAATTATCTAACATACATTTAAAATGCAAAAGCCGGTCTAATTTTTTAGACCGGCTTTTTTTATGGTTAAATAGTTATAGTTATTCCGATTTTGCTCCTTCAAATTGCTGTTCTTTTAATTTAAACAGGATATTGAAAGTGGTTAAGCTCCCGTAAATTCGGGTGATGTATTGTTGCAAATCAACCTTATCCAAATCATCCAGTTTACTCGAATTTATTTTTTGTTCCATCACCCGCAACCGGTCTCTTACCATCACAATTTTATGGAAAAAGACATCAATCGGTATTTCCTTGCTGGCTAATTTTGGGTCTTTCGGTTCCATTACCAATTTTCCGCCTTTCCATCGGTCTCCCAAATGAA
>DATIRG010000628.1:0-3031 GCA_035470005.1 Lutibacter sp.
AAAAAATCATGAAAATGCAAGCCTGTGTATGGTGGGACCGGATAAAGACGGTTCGTTAAACCAGGCAAAGGAACTGGCAAAGCAATTAGGGGTGGCAAACAGTGTCACTTTTACGGGTGTGTTGCCAAAAAAGCAATGGCACCAATTGTCGGAAAACTATGCTATTTTTATCAACACCACCAACATAGACAATATGCCGGTGAGTGTGGTGGAGGCGATGGCCCTGGGTTTGCCCGTCGTTTCCACCAATGCGGGCGGATTGCCGTATTTGATAGAAAATGGGGTAGACGGACTCCTGATTCCCGTAAAAGATGTAAATAAAATGGCGGAAGCCATTGAAACGCTGCTCAGCAATGCGGAAAAAGCGGGGGAATTGTCCAGAAATGCCCGTAAAAAGGCGGAGCAATTCGATGAAAATACGGTAAAAATGCAATGGCATAAATTATTGGAAAATGTTTAAGGAAATCTTTAAAATCGGCCAGCGCTTAAGGAATCCGTCCTTAACAACGTGGTTTCATTTTCTGAAAGCATCGGAAACCTGGTCGTTGGCTTCACTGGAAGCCTATCAGTTGAAAAAATTACAGAAATTGGTGGCGGTTGCTTATGCCAATTCTGCCTATTATAAAAAAACTTTTGATGAATTGGGCGTGAAACCGTCCGACATCCAGTCGCTTGATGATCTTAAAAAATTGCCCGTCACCACGAAATCCGATTTGTTGCTTTATAATAAAGAAATTCATACGAACCTTAAATTCAGAAAACTTTTTCAGGCAAATACCTCAGGAACTTCGGGGGAATCCTTGAAATTTAACAGGGAAGAATCTGCCGATTCTTTTAACCGTGCCTCCATCTACAGGGGATATTCCTGGTACAAGGTCAATCCGTGGGAACGCAACGGCTATTTCTGGGGCTATAACTTTTCAGAAAGGGCGGTGCTAAAAATCAGGATACTGGACAGTCTGCAAAATCGTTTCAGGATATTCAATTACAGGAGAGAATCCATCGATTTTTTTATCAAAAAGCTTAAAAATGCCAAATACCTGCACGGCTATTCCTCCATGGTGTATGAAACGGCAAAAATGATCAACAGCCTGAATCTGGAGAAACCTTTAAACTTAAAAATGGTAAAAGGCACTTCAGAAAAAATATATGAGGCCTATCAGGAAGAAATTCAAAAGGCATTCGGACTCCGCATGATCAGCGAATATGGGGCTGCCGAAACGGGAATCATCGCTTTCGAGTGCCCAAAAGGAAAGATGCACCTCAATATGGAAGGCGTGATTGTGGAAGAAATTGACCATGAAATTGTAGTGACCAACCTGCAGCTGCATGCCTTTCCCATCATTCGTTACCAGTTGGGCGATTACATCAGGCTGGCGCCTAAAACTGCAATCTGCGATTGCGGCCTGCAACATGCAATGATTGAAGAGGTGACAGGGCGTATCGGGCAGTCGGTTTATGGAAAAATCAACAACTATCCCAGCCTCTATTTTTATTATATCTTTAAAAACCTGGCGACAAAACATGGGTTATTGCTGACCTATCAGGTGGTGCAGGAAGAGAAAGGAAGATTACTTTTTTTGATAGAACAAGCTTTGGACAGCCGTCAATTAATATCTTTGGAAAAAGAAATTGGGGTGTATTTTAAAGAAGATATGGAATTTACCATTGAACATACCCAAAATTTGACGGGGCAACATAAAAAATTGAAAAGTTTTATTTCTAATATCGCATAAATGATTCCACTGGTCTCCATCATAACGCCCTGTTTTAACGCGGCAGATTTTATTGCAGAAACCATCCGGTCCGTGCAAAATCAGACCTTTACAGATTGGGAATGGTTTATTATTGATGATTGTTCTCAGGATACCTCTGTAGCCATCATTGCGGAAATTGCCCAAAATGATGCCCGAATTAAACTGTTGCCGCTTAAAAAAAATGCGGGTGCTGCCGTTGCCCGGAATATGGGAATTGCACTGGCGAAAGGAAATTATATGACCTTTATTGATGCGGATGATGTGTGGTCGAATCGGTTTTTAGCGGAGAATATCGCAAGAATTGCACAAACGGAAGGTTTTTTGTGCGCCTCTTATGAAATGTATGATGAAAGCCTGAACCGAAAATTGGGGGAATTAATCGTTCCTGAATACGCGACCTATTCTGCCATTTTAAAGACAAACACCATCAGTTGCCTGACGGCATTTATCGATATTTCGCGTTTGGGAAAAGAATTCATGCCCGAAATAAAATACCGTCAGGATATGGGGCTGTGGTTAAAATACCTGAAGAAAATAAACAGGGTGGAAGGCATTTCCGAAAGTCTGGCCATTTACAGAATCGGAAAAAAGTCGCTGTCCAGCAACAAAGTAAATTTATTGAAACATCAATGGACTTTTTACCGGGAAGTTGAAAACCTGTCGGTACTGAAATCAACCTATTATTTTAACCTGTGGATGTACTACGGATCAAAAAAATACTGGTCGATAAAAAGGTGAAAGTCGGATCCCGATAGCTATCGGGACGGAAGACCGAAGTTAAATAAATCAAATTCCCCTCTAGAGACCTGTGCTGAGCGATAGTCGAAGCAGGGGCTTGGGGTGTGTAAAACTGGAATCTAAGTTTAAAATCAATCATTGGTTAGTCCAAATTTTTTGTTTCAGTTTTTAGTAAAAAACACAATTTTAAAATCAAACCAGAAAGAAACCGTCATATGATGTTTTTCGTAAGGACAGAGCGTTAAAAAAATGTATGGGATACATTTTTAGCGATAGGGCCAGCCGGCGCGTTGGCAATATTTTTAGCGTTGGCCGACGGAGCAACCCAAAGAGCCTGGTGCTGGATGCAGTGGCTGGAAAGGCGGTCTGGGTGATGTGGATATAAAAATTCAATAATTTTACAGAAAAAGATCAGTAGACTAGATTTTTTGTTACTTTTTTATCAATGAAAAAAGTAAAGAAACATTTTAAGAGTTACAATCACTTTCTTTATAACTGCTTAAATAAAACTGTCCTATGATTTTCCTGCCAGTCGG
>DATIRG010000629.1:0-1932 GCA_035470005.1 Lutibacter sp.
GCATCCGTAATTCCTTCAGCCAAATAATCCTGATTGTTATCTCTGGAAAGATTTAAAAATGGCAACACAACAATAGATTTTTCTTTATTCTTTAAGATTTTTTCATTTTTCTCAGCTTCTTTTTTCTTGTTTGTAAAATATCCTGATTTATTTAACAATAAAAATGCCACAACAATTAATAAAGAAACAATAATAACCATATTGAGCCGATTTTGTGTGCGTGGCGGTAAGTGCCTTTTTTTTACAATATCATCTGTTTTCTTAATTCCTTCCGGCGTTATATCGTAAACCCAGGCAAAAACCAACCAAAACGGAAAAGCAATACAAATAACAAATACAATGAGTTTGAAAATGTAAGTTGGCGCATCAAAACCGCTAAGAACTATTGAAGAAACTTGAATAACAACCCAAGCCATAATTACATAGGCAATGGCGGCCTTAAATACATTACGCCGCTTAAGTTCTTCTATGTACTTTTTGAATCTCATTTTTCCACCCCATCTTTTTCATTTTTCAACTATGATGTTCTAAAAAACTGTTCAAAATTATTGCAAATAGATTATTTGCATTTATTTAACTTTCCATTTATTACTATTTTATTTCGAATATGGATTTATCTTAACGTACAAAGATACTTTCTGAAACTGAAAAATAAAATGATTTATATCAAAAAACAAGATGAGAATTCTCATTTTTGATGCTTAAATTGCTAAATATTAATAAATTTCTGGAAAATTATCGACTTTTTTTCGTAGGATTGTCTGAGGTTGAAGTATTATCGTTTTTATGTTTCAAAACATAATTTGCCATCATTTTTTCAATCAGTTCGTCTTTGGTTAAATGATGAAAAACTGTTTTAATCCTGTCTTTTAAGGTGGCCGGAATTTCATGGTCAGGTTTGGTTTTAAAAAGCTGTTTTGCCCATAAAACCATATTATTTTCTTCAAGACTCTGTGCATCCGGTTTTTTGAATTCCTTAAAATCGATGCCCAATTCCTCCTGAAATTCTTTCAATTTTTCAATTTCTTCCTCCTGAATAACTGTTAAAGAATAGCCTTTTGCTCCTGCCCTGGCGGTTCTTCCGCTTCTGTGAACATACAATTCAGCTACATCTGGCAAATGGTAATTCACCACATAAGAAATTTCTTTTACGTCAATTCCTCTTGCAGCCAAGTCTGTTGCCACCAAAATATGGATAAAACCTTCACGGAATTGCCCCATAATTCGGTCGCGAATAGGTTGCGACAAACTCCCATGCAAAGCGCCTGAAGAAAACCTGTTGATTGGCAGGTTTTTAGCCCATTGATTAACGGCAGCTTTGGTTTTACAAAAAATAATGCCGCGTTCCCCTTCTTTGGATGATAAAATATGCATCAGCACCTCTAATTTTTCAATAGGTTCAACCACTACATATTCGTGGTCAATTGCCTGATTTCCGACAGTTTCCATGTCGGCACTCACCATTACCACGTGCTTGGACATATAGTTCTGCACCAATTGTTTGATTGTTCCCGGCAAGGTTGCTGAGAATAAAAAAGTCCGTTTCTTTTTTGGCAATTCGGCGGCAATTTCATCCAGACCTTCTTTAAGGGAAGTCACCATTTCATCCGCTTCATCAAGCACCAAATAATTGGCTTGTTTAATGTCAATAGCCTTGCGTTTTATTAAATCAATTAAACGTCCGGGTGTTGCAATCACGATATGCGTGGGATTCGACAAGCGTTCAATTTGTTGTTTTATTGGAATTCCACCGCAAACTTCTGCAATGGAGATTTCTGGCAAATAGGTGGCAAATGCTGTCATATTGCTAAAAATCTGATGCCCCAATTCTCTGGTTGGCACCAATATTACTGCTTGAATATGTTGCTTTTCCAAATCTATCAATTGCAATAAAGGCAATCCGAAGGCTGCTGTTTTTCCGGTTCCAGTTTT